>CALKMO010000001.1 GCA_937991785.1 uncultured bacterium
CCTTGTACCGAAACCGCCGAGGGTGCCCGGCAGGGAACGCCGATGGCATGCCGAGTATCGGCGCATGGAATGGCTGCCGTCCTAACCTTTGCGGAGCGCCGCCTCGGGCGGCGGTGTCTGCTTCCAGTACGCGAACGCCGACGCCTTGCCTCAGCCCAGCCGGACGCGCGCCGTCACACCGGGAAGTCAGGCGTCGTACCGGTATCCCGCTCGCGTTCGAAGCAACGCTTGAGCCCGTACAGGCCGGCGGCGATCACCGCGCCGAAAAACACCCAAAAGGCCACAATCCACGGAACCACGACGGGAAAGAGCGAAGATGGCCGACTTGCGGGACATGCCGCGCGCATATCGGCGCCGCTTTTCATCATGTCTCCGAAATCGAACCTCCACGTCACGGTGCCGTCGGGACCTATCTCCCCATTGGTCTGCTCCGGTACTGGGCGGCCCGGAAGCTTGAGGCGGAACGTCCAAGTGAATTTTTGCGTCACGGGATAGCTCAGATGATGGCGCAGACCCGCCTGCGCCAGCCTCTGAAAATATGCGGGCGAAGTCGTCCTGCGATATACGATAAGCTTCCTGCCCTCCCCTATCTTTTCGTCCTTCGTTACCTCTTCGCCTTCGTCGGTCTCTAAGGCGACGATCGGCCGGCCTTCGTGATGCGGGAGAATCTCGCTGCCATGGGCGGTTTCTTCGCCGCCCGATCCGGAGGACTTTCCTGCACCTGGCCTGCCGGACAAATATCCAAGTTGGAATTTTCCTATTATTCTTCTGCCGTCCGATTCGATGCGCTCTTCCAGCGATTCCTTGACTGCCCCCATCGCCACCAGTTCTGCTGTTATCTCGGACTTGGCAGAGTTCAGGATGTCCGGCGGCATGACGCCGCCGCCCACCGTCTTCGGGATGTATCCGTCCGAAGCGGGAGACGGCGGGACCCTAGGCAGGAATATTTCGACCGAAGCCTCGGCCGTCCCGTCGGCAGAAACCGTCAGCACCTCGGAATATTCTCCGCATCCGCATGCGCAGACTATGGTGACCGGCATGATGAGTCGGAGCGAGAGATTCGAGATGCACCTCATACGGGCGGCGGCGGATGAAAATCCATGGGGCATAGAGAGTTTCTCCCGGGCCGAACGGCCGGACGCGCGCGGCCCTTCGCACTCGCCTCGCCCCGCAGATCGCGCCGGGGGCGGATCGCGCGGGTGCCGAGCCGGCAGCTGCGCCCGACGCCGGTCATCGGGGACGCTCCCGAGACCCGAAGGGCGGAAGATGCCTCGCCATCCTTCGAAGCGGCGCGGGCTGACGCACTGCGGATCATAAGCCTACATTGAGCTAGCCTCAAATGAAAACCGCAGCACGTCCGTTGCGCATTTGCGCGGTTCCCGGCGTCCTAATATATAGTCGGGGTGCATGGCCGTAACTGCATGAAATTTTTAGCGTCGGGCAGCGATGCTCTTTCAGTGAGGGTTTGCCAAGTACGATTTCACCGAGGAGGAGAGTAGTCGGACTGAGCGAAGAGCAGCGGAAGGGCGGGTGTGGTTTGGCCGCGATGCCGAGCCATCGGACGTTGCCGCCCTGCTTTCTCCGCTTGTCCATGGCATCCGCACATTTACGGCCATGCCCCCATATGGTCGGCGGACTCCTTCCTGGTCTTGCGCATAGAGGGCGCAACCGTAGGACGGACCGAGCGACGCTCATCGGCTGCAAGCGCCCCCGGCTCGAGCAAGGCGCAAGGCTCAGCGACGGATCGCCGGCCTGAAGCCGCGGGCGCGGCCGAACCGCCCGCGCACGTAAGGGACCGCGGTAAACGGGGGATGCCGAGCGGCGGCTTGCGGAGAGCTGCAGGCATGCATAAGGGCCCGTGGACATCCGCGATGAATGCGCGTTCGGCTGCTTGAGCCGGTGAGTCGCATGGCGGATCGAGCCTGAACCGCGCGGGATTGGGGCATTCGAAGGTGGCGGCAGAGAGGACGGGGGCTGATATGCTCGGGAAGACGCGGCCGCGCGCAGACCGAACCGGCGGGACGCCTTCGGATACCGCTTTCTGTTCCGGCCGTCTCGCCTCGCTGTTGCGCGACATAAAGGACCTGACCGGTTTCCCTATTTGCGTCCACGATCTTTCCGGCTTCACTCGTGCGGGCGGAAAATCCGTCCTGCGGCGCGGCCAGGCCATGCACTCGTCCCCCTTCTGCATGTACGTCAAATCCTCGCCGGCCGGCGAGAAGGCGTGCATCGAGTGCGACATGCACGGAGGCAACGCAGCGGCCTTCCGGGCGCGAGGGCCCGTTGTGCGGCGATGCCATGCCGGTTTGGTTGAGGTGATAGTGCCCATAATGTGCGGTTCCCGCCACTTGGGGACGATATTCGCCGGACAAGCCAGGCCGGCCGGGAAGGAGGATGACGCCGGGCCGGAACTGCGGTCGCTGGCAGCGTTGGGATTGGATCCCGGCCGGGCGGCCGAGCTTTTTGCGCGCGCCCCTGCCGCATCGAGGCGCGACCTGCAGAAGCTGGGCAGGGTACTGGCGGCGGTGGCGCGGAGGACGGCGGACGAATACGAATGCGTCGAGATGGGAAAGATCGAAGCCGAGGAGCGTTCGGCTCCGATGCGCTCCGTCCTCCGATTCCTGCGCGATCGGCTGGACCGCCCTCCCCGGCTTGAGGATGCCGCGGCCGCAGCATATCTCAGCCCGTCCAGATTTTCGCACCTGTTCAGCGAAACGATGGGAGTGAGTTTCCGCAAGTACATGTTGCGCCTGAGGATCGAAAGGGCCAAGTTCTTTCTGGCTAGTACCCGCGCGCCGGTGGGCGAAATCGCGGCCAAATGCGGCTTCCAAGATCCCAATTACTTCAGCAAGCTGTTCCGGCGGGAGGTCGGCGCCACGCCGACGGAGTTCCGCGAACGGGAGGCCGCCCCGCCCATGCGCGTGTAAAGCGGCCCTTTCGGCGGAAGCATCTCCCGGTTTGCGAGGAAAAGAGCGAAGGCCGGCGGCGAAGACGCCTTCCCATCCGCCGAGAAGCCAAAGGAAAGCGGAAGGCGCCGGTCCGCCGTGCGGGGAATGCCGCAGCAGGCCGGTCGGCGCAGGGAGTATGGATAGCGGCGCACGAAGCTTCGCCGGCCGAATCGCGCGCCGAACCGCGGCCCGAATGGGAAAAGGATTGGGCGGCGCGCGCTGGAAGGTGCGCCGCCGGCGGGCTGTTCAGAATTCCATCCGTTCGAGAGCGCGCAGCCCCATGCGCATCGGGATGTACGCGCACGCAAGCGTTAGCATCGCGGAGAAGCCTAGCGCCGCGGCCGCGAACCACGCAAACCGGCTCTCCGGCAGGGCCTCGGACTCAGGCAGAACGAATGCGAAGTGACATACGATTGCCTGTGGAACAATAGCGGCCAGAACCATAAAGACCGAAAGAATCAATGTAAGAGTCCCGCCGAAACCCGAGACGATCTTCGACGGACTCCGTTCGCGGAAATTAGGGAACAGCGCTCCCATCCCTACGCTCAGACCTGTCAACCCCAAGCATACGATCGCCGCGGTGAAGCCCTGCATCAGGAAGACCATCCGGTCGGACTTAAGTATGAAATTCGAGAGAAAGACGAGGCATTCTACGATGAGCGTACTGCCTGCCATCGCGAAAACGAACTTCGACAGCAGCAGGTTCTTCCGCTCGATGGGAGCTGTACCTACCATCCAGAAACGGGGGCCTTCAAGGCTTATGAGGGGAAAAACGAAGCGTGATGTGAGCGTGGCCATCGTCATGCAGGTAGCACCCAGATTCAGGAAACCGACCAGGTTGCGGAAAAACGGGTGGTCCAGATCGTAGGCGAAGTTGCGCAGGTTTGCGATGTACGCGGCAAGCAATCCGAAGAATATCAGGACCTGCGACCACTGCACCGGATCTCGGAAGAAGGTTTTGGCGTCCTTTAGGATGAGCGCCGC
>CALKMO010000002.1 GCA_937991785.1 uncultured bacterium
CGCAGGCTATCGTCGCGGCCTCGCCGGTGTCAGCGTTCGCCAGTTCGAGGCGGTCCGACCCTCCGCCCAGCCGCGGGACGGCTGCGCGGCAGAGCTTTTCCAGCAGCGGGGCGAGGCGGCCGACGCGGAACATCCACGGAGGGCTGACGGAGCTCCCCCCGTGATGCTCGTAACAGGCGCGAGCCAGCGGCGTGGCGTGCGGCCCGGTCAGGGCGGCCACGCGGGTCAGGGCGGCGTTCGATTTCCTCAGGTGGGCCAGGTGGTGAGACAGGATCGCCGCGATCTCCCCCGGCTCGCCGTCGGCCAGCACCACGGTTTCTTCTCTCTTGTAATGGCTGATCACAAACGATCCGCCCATGACCCATCCCAGTCCCGGGCCGGAAAGCCGCATGCGAAGCTCGGTCTCCGGCATCAGTATGGTGCTCGGCGCCCCATACACGGCGGCCCGGACCTTTTCGAAATCCTTCTCTGCGTCAAGAGGGCGGATCGCTCCTTCCGGCGGCGGAGGCGGCAGGTACCTGTCGGAGAAATCCAAGCGGAGCGCGAATCCTCCGCGCGCCCAGCCGTACCGCCCGTAGCGCAGCCGGTCGCCGCCGAGCCATGCGAAATCTATTCCGTCTTCGTATATCGCCCGGCATACCTCCTTCAGGATCGCGCTCATCACCCCGCGCCCGCGGTATTCCGGCAGCGTGCCGACCTGCCCGACTCCGGCCGCCCGGAAAAGCACTCCCTCGTATCTGAAATCGTAGGGATAAAGCCCTATCGCTCCGACGATGCGGCCGTCATCCTCGCACACGAAGTGGTTGCCTATCCTGCCTTCGTGAAAGAGGTATGGAAGTTCCCGACGGCAGTCCCAGAACGGCCTTTCGGGATTGCCGAAGGCCCGGCCGATTACCTGAAGAAGCTCTTCCAAGTCCGCCGCTACGGCGCGGCGCACCTTCAAACCCGTCTTCTGCGTCATTTTCAATACTCTCCCTCTTTCCCTCTCTCCCACCCTCTTCATCCTCGCTGCTTAGCCGGCTTCTCGTAACCGCCGTATCTTACGGATGTTTCAGTGCATGGCGGCACGCGTTAGGCGCCTCCCTACTGGAACGGACGTATCCCATCGCAAGGAAACGCCGGTACCCCGCCATTTTCGGCACGTCCTTTCGCTTACTGCGCTTGGGCGGCTACGGAGCGGTCATCCTCCTCTACCTGGCGGGCCATTTTGCGCCTGTACTCGTCCAAGCGTCCGGCCAGTTCCGGATCGTTAAGCGCCAGTATCTCCGCGGCCAGGACCCCCGCGTTCTTCGCGCCATGTTTTCCTATAGACATCGTTGCGACCGGGATGCCGCCCGGCATCTGGACGATGGAGAGCAGCGAGTCGAGGCCGCCGAGGTCCGGCGTCTCGATGGGGACTCCGATGACGGGTATAGTGGTCAGCGCCGCCAGCACTCCCGGCAGGTGCGCCGCCTTCCCCGCCCCGGCGATTATGACTTTTACGCCCCTGCTCTTGGCGGAGCGTCCGTACTCGACCGCGCGGTCGGGCGTCCGATGCGCCGATATGACGCGGATTTCGCAAGGTATTCCGAACTCTTTCAAAACCTTAGCCGCCTCGGACATCACATCCAAGTCCGACTTGCTCCCCATCACGATCGAAACCAGCGATCCCATTCGCTTCCCCCTCCCTCTTCCTCTTCGCCTCTTCCCTGCATTCCGCCGTCGTTCCCATCCCGCATTCGCGCCGACTTCCGGAGACGCGACTGTGTTAATAGATCCTTCGCCCATTTTGGCGGCCGCACTTCCCTCAGCAGCCTTCCGCAATTACATGATAGCACGGTGGGCGGGGAATCGGAAGCGGAGTCGTCGCCGCGAGCCGGCCGCGCAGCTTACGGATGAGGAATGGGAATTCGGTCGGAATCCGGGCGTTTCCCAACGCCTCGAACGATGGCGCTTTCCGGATTCGGCGTTTTCCGCCGATTCCCCCCGACCAAGTCCGTTCCGGATAGCGCAAATTTGCAGATCGAGTGCGGTATTTTGGCGACCCGCCACGAAGATCTTTCCGCCGGCTAGAGCCCGGACCGCGGCAGGCGATAGCAGCGCGCTGCGGCGCCTTCCACGGCGAGCCGGCAGGCGGAGCGGGCCGCGAACCCGTCCGAACCTGCGTACGCCTCGCACGCGAACAGGGCGGTCGCTCATCTGGCGTGGGATTGCCGCATCGCGCCAAGGTACTCGATGGAGAACGGACGATCGGCTCGCAGGACGGCCCGGACCTTCGCTGCTGCCTGCGTGCAGCAAGGAGGCCGCAGCCGCCCACTTCGCCGAACGCTAGATACCATCCATGTTCCCGGCCGTATCGCGAGTACGTGGCGCGAACGGTTAACTGCTGGCGGCGCGACACATTCCATCGCCGCCTTTTTTCGGTTTCAAGCCTTTTCTGTTTTGGGCGGACGATCCTCCATTTTTTATCGCAATGTCGCCGCGCCGCGATCGCTTGGCCGGCGGCGCGCGATGGCCTTGATATGAGCGCACCTTTGTGTGCGCCAAATTCTTTCTGGCAATGCATGATTCTTCGGAAGAAAAATTTTCGGATGTTGCCCTATTGACAAAGCCCGCTGCGGCACCTAATATAGTATGTGCTGATCGGGAGGACACAATAGATTGAGCGTACCGGGGGTGGTATGGTTGTTCGAGCCTTCCGGATGTCGGACGGCTGAAGTAAGTTCGGTCAATCGTGCGGATAGATTTTAAGAGGGCAGGAATTTTTCGGAGATTCTTGGCCGGCCTCATTACGATTGACAGACATTCTTGCCGTCTTTTGGCGAAGTCCTCCCTTTTCAGCACATGTCCGGCGGAAAGATTTTCCTGCCGGTGGTGGATGTGGGCGCACCATCGAGGGGAAGGCGCGTCCCGGGGTGTATGTTTCGGCAATAACGGAAAACTTCCGCGATATTCCCTCCACGGAAGACGTTTTGCGAATCAAGGAGCGTCCGGCGATGGATCGGGCGATTGGTTGTCATGGCGAGGACAGCGCGGATCGCGACGGACTGTGGCCTGCCTATTCGAACGGCCCGAGCTTTTTCGCGAACATACGGAAGCGCGACGGTCGCATCGCTGCTTTCGACGCCTCGAAGATCGAGATGGCGATATTGAAAGCTGGCCGCGCCACCTGCGAATTCGGCGAGGACGTGGCGCGGCGGCTCGCCATGCGGGTCCTCGGCTTGGCCCAGGCGGCGATAGCGGCGGAAACGCCGTCGGTGGAGGAGATCCAGGATATAGTTGAGGAGGTGCTGCTGGCTTCGCCGTACAGGAAGACCGCGAAGGCCTACATACTATACCGCGACCAGCACGCCCGGAACCGCGAGATGGCGCGTTCAATCAACCTGGAGCTCGTCGATAACTATCTCAACCGGCTCGACTGGCAGGTTAGAGAAAACAGCAACATGGCCTATTCGCTCCAAGGCTTGAACAATTATGTCGCCGGCGAGATAACCAAGACGTACTGGCTGAACAGGATATATACGCCCGAGGTGCGGGAGGCCCATGCAAGCGGGGCTATCCATATCCACGACCTTGGGATGTTGTCGGCCTACTGCGTGGGTTGGGATTTGCGCGACCTTTTCCTGTCGGGCTTCCGCGGGGCGTACGGCAAGGCCGAAAGCGCTCCGGCGCGGCACTTCCGGACGGCCCTCGGGCAGGTCGTGAACTTTTTCTATACTCTGCAGGGCGAGGCGGCCGGGGCGCAGGCATTCTCGAACTTCGACACGCTCTTGGCGCCGTTCATACGCTTTGACGGCTTGGGATACAGGGAGACAAAGCAGGCGCTGCAGGAATTCGTGTTCAACATAAACGTCCCCACTCGCGTCGGGTTCCAGACGCCGTTCACCAACGTAACGCTCGACCTGACGCCTCCATCCTCGCTGGTCGGACAGCCCGTCATCCACGGCGGCCGCTACAGGGAGGAAAAATACGGCGAGTTCCGCGAGGAGATGAGGATGTTCAACAGGGCGTTCCTCGAGGTGCTGGCCGAGGGGGATTGCAAGGGGCGCGTATTCACGTTTCCGATACCGACCTACAACGTCACCAAGGATTTCGAGTGGGACGACCCCAACTTGCAGGGCCTCTGGGAGGCTACGGCCAAATATGGCATACCCTATTTCGCCAACTACGTGAATTCCGAGATGTCGCCCGAGGACGCCCGCTCGATGTGTTGTCGCCTGCGTCTGGACCTCAGGTCTCTCGAGCGGCGCGGGGGAGGTCTGTTCGGCGCGAGTCCGCTGACCGGATCCATCGGCGTCGTGACGCTGAACATGCCGAGGCTGGGATATCTGTCGAAGGACGAGACGGAATTCATGGATAGGCTGGACCGCCTGATGGAGGTCGCGCGGACGAGCTTGGAGACCAAGCGCAAGCTTCTGGAACAGTTCACGGAGGCGAACCTGTATCCATACGTGCGATTCTACCTGCGGGACGTCAAGGCGAGGTTCGGGCGGTATTGGAACAACCATTTCTCTACGATCGGGCTGGTCGGAATGAACGAGGCGTGCCTCAACCTGTTAGGCCGGGACATAGGGACGGCCGAGGGTCGCGCCTTCGCCGACCGCGTGCTTGACCGGATGCGCCGGACGCTGGTCCGCTTCCAGGAGGAAACCGGCAACCTTTACAACCTGGAGGCCACGCCGGCCGAGGGGACATCGTACAGGCTGGCGAAGATAGACAAGGAGAAATTCCCGGATATCATCTGCGCCAACGAGGCGGCCCTCGCGTCCGGAGCCAAACCATTCTATACCAATTCCACACAGCTTCCCGTAAACTACACCGACGACATCTTCCTGGCGATGGAGCTCCAGGACGAACTCCAGGCGAAATATACCGGCGGGACGGTTATGCACGTGTTCCTCGGCGAATCGGTGGTGGATCCTGGCTCCGTCAGGTCGTTCGTCCGGAAGGTATGCGAAAATTACAGGCTGCCGTACTTCACGCTGACGCCTACGTTCTCGGTCTGCCCATCGCACGGGTACCTGAGAGGCGAGAACCCGGCGTGTCCGGACTGCGGCGCCGAAACGGAAGTTTATTCGCGCGTGGTCGGATACCTTCGCCCCGTCAAGCAGTGGAACGACGGGAAGCAGGCGGAATTCGCCATGCGCAGCAAGTATTCGATAGACCGTGCGAGACGCGCGGCCGGAGTCTCCGCGGGCTGGATTTCATCATCCGAGGCGGCCCGCCCGGCCGAGTGCGGTTCCACGCTAGGCGCAGACGGAGCGACGCTCGATTGGGCAAGGGCATCCGGCTGCGGCTCGGCTGCGAAGACCGCCGCCGGGACCGGTGCGGGCGGTGCGCTCGCGGCCGCCGGCGGGACAGAGAGGACGCAGGCATGAAGATAGGCGGGCTTGAGCCTTTCACGCTTAGCGATTTTCCCGGATGCGCTGCGGCCGTGGTGTTCGCGCAGGGATGCAATTTCCGCTGTCCGTTCTGCCACAACGGCACTCTCATACCGTCCGCCGTCGGGGAAGAAAACCTGATACCCGAGGATCGCGTGCTGGACTTTCTGCGGTCGAGGCGCGGCAGGCTCGAAGGCGTCGTCGTCTCGGGCGGCGAACCGACGATCCAGCCGGACTTGGCGGAATTCCTCCGCAAGGTCAAGGGCATGGGCTTCGCCACCAAGCTCGACACCAACGGCAGCCGGCCGGATGTTGTGGGGCACTTGATCCGGGAACGGCTCGTGGATTACGTGGCGATGGACGTCAAGGGTCCGCTTTACGCCTACGATCGTCTTGCCGGCACCCCGACGGCCGCGAACAGGATACTTGAGAGCATACGCTTGATCGCCGGCAGCGGCGTTAAACACGAATTCCGCACCACCGTCGTGAAACCTCTGCTGGATGCCGAGGATCTCCGTGAAACCAGGGCCTTGGTGCCCGAATCGTCGCCGTACAGGCTCCAAGCGTTCCGCCCGGAGAACGCGCTGGATCCGGCGCTGAGGATATACCGGTACGTTCCGGAGGCGGCGGAGCCGAGCGGAGCGAACGTTTCCATCCGCCGCGCCGCTCCAAACCGCTCCGCCGAGACGCCCTGGGAAGGACGTGCGGATTTTGATGTTCCCTGAAAGGAGAAGAGGCGGACGCGCCCGGAGCGCGAAGGTTGTAGAGATCGCGGCATCAGGAGGCGCCCGTCGAGATCGGCGCCTTGGCGGCAATCGGAGATGACATGGGCATAAAACCGGACGCTTGGATCGCCAGAATGGCGCGAGAGCGCGGGATGATCGAGCCGTTCGTGGATAGGCAGGTCCGCGAGCATAAGGGGCGCCCCGTCATATCCTACGGACTGTCGTCTTATGGGTACGACGTCAGGGTGTCTAGCCAGTTCAGAATATTCACGAACGTGTACGGGGCGATAGTGGACCCGAAGTCGTTCGACCCGAAGGGGATGGTCGAATTCGAAGGCGATCTGTGCCTGATACCGCCCAACAGTTTCGCGCTGGCCCTCAGCATCGAGACCTTCCGCGTTCC
>CALKMO010000003.1 GCA_937991785.1 uncultured bacterium
CGGCGAGAGTCTTTTCGTCGGCGGCCAGCGCTTCCATCGCGTAGTTTTCGAGCTTATCCATTTCAGCGTCGTAGCAGTCCTCGTTTCTGCGTCTTATGGCATCTAGCGCCGCGGCTTCGGCGGATCTTATGGCCGTAGATAGGGGAGGCTTGTCCGGCGGCGGCGGTTCACCCGGTTCGAAGAGGCCGTAGACGAAGGCGAGTTTTTCTGCCACCTCATGCTCTAGGGGCAGCCATGAATCGCCGTCGCGCACGGCGCCGGCGTAGATCAGCCTGTCTTCTGTCACCAGCCCTTCGAAGCGGGTGCGGGCGACCGCAAGAAGACCTTCCTTGCCTAGCAGCGGCTCCAGCATGGATATCTTATGCCCGGCCGCCGAGTAGTGGAACTCCATTGCCCCGAGCAGCGGCGGCGCCTCGCTTTTGCGCGCCAGAACCGCCTCGACGATCGGATGGCCGAGCGTCAGCCTCCCCATGATCTTTCCGCCGCCAGCTTCCGCCGTGGCCTCCCCGCCGCCGGCGCTTGCGGAAACCGGGCTGCCGATCGCCCAGAGACCCGGTTTAAATCCGGGCGGCGCATCGCCGCTCGGTCCGTCTGGGAGACGCCTTACTACTATGCGGCTGGGATCTTCCGGGTCGGGTTCGGCAGCACCGCCGAGGCCGTCGAGCAGCAAAAGCTTCAGCCGTCTCCCCAGTTCGTCCAGCCCTTCTCGCGTCGTCTTGTCAAGAACTCTTAGCCGCGCGGCGACCTCCTCGTCGAAATGCTCGAGCAATTTCGCGCGGGCGTCGAGCAGCCTGGCTCTTATGCGGTCCTCCATCTCGGCGCGCAGCTTCCGGAATTCCTCCTCGTACTCGGCTTCCGATCTGCATCGCCGATGGATTTCGAATACCTTCCGCTCAAACTCGCCCCCGGAGCTCATAGCCCCCAGTATCTCGTCCGACGAACCGAAAAGGCCATCGAACAGGTGGAATTTCTGGTCCAGGAGTTCGTAAACCCTCTTTTCGGCAGCGTTCGCCCTGTTGATGAAGTTAACTACAAGGACGGGAAACTTCTGGCCGTAGCGGTGGCATCTGCCTATCCGCTGCTCGATCCTCTGCGGATTCCATGGCAGATCGTAGTTAACGACGATGTTCGCGAACTGGAGGTTCAGTCCCTCGCCGCCGGCTTCGGTGGATATGAGCGCGGCCGTTTTGTGACGAAACTCATATACGATCGCCTGCCTGACTGCCGCTTCCCTGCTTTCGGCGCGCATCGTTTCCGCCGGATGGGCTTCCTTCTTCCATAAACGCAGGGCCCGGTCCGCCTCGGGACCGTCGTTCACCCCGTTAAGGATGCTGATCCGGTCCGCGAGGCCGACGTCCGGCATCGAGAGCCTTTCAAGCAGGTAGCGCTGGGTCCTGCGGCTTTCGGTGAATATGACCGCTTTGCAGGGGTATCCCTTGCGGGCATTTTCGTCAAGGAGCTTAGGGAGGATTGAAGCCAGCGCCTCGCACTTGGCCTCCGTCCGTATCGCCTCGGCCTTCCTCCTCAGCCTGGAGATCTCTGCCAGCTCTTCGGCGATGGAACTGAGCGGCGGGAGAGGGACCCGATCCCTTTCTTCGGAGCCTGAAGGGCATGCTTGTCCGGCGGACACCGTGCCGTTCCAATGCAGCCTACCTTCTCCGGCCGCCCCTGCATCCGGCCCTTCTTCATCGGCGTCGCAGGCAAGTTCCTCGATATCCTCGCCGAGGCTATCTACGTCCTCCGATACGGCGCGCAGAATCTTCTCGGAGACTTCCGCAGAGCCGCTTCCGGCCGCGGAGGCTTTCAGGTGTTCCTCCATCATGGCCAGAGTTGCGGCTACCGCCCGACAAGAGGATCCCAGCAGCTTGTGATATACCATCACGATCAGGGACCGTTGCGCCATACCGACGCCGCCGAACCCGGCGCGTTTTAGAAAATCTGTGACATCCTCGTACAGTTCCTTCTCCGCCGGGGTCGGGGCGAAGTCTACCGTTATCTTGTGTCTTTCGGTAAACTTCACGTATTCCTTCACCTGGCGCCTCAACGTGCGGCAGATGACGCCGGATAGCCTTTCGCGGAGTTGTTCAAGGTTCCTTGCGGACAGTCCGCCCTCGTCGGAGCAGTACCTCGCCTTGAAAGCGTCCTCCGGTCCGAGAAGCCTGTCGTCTATAAAGCTGACCAGGCCATGGAGTTCCATAAGGTTGTTCTGAAGCGGCGTGGCGGTAAGGAGCAGCTTGGGTCTGTCAGCGAAGCTCTCGCGGAGGCCCTTGGCCATCTTGCTGCCGCCGCGGTTGACTCCGCGGAGGCGGTGGGCCTCGTCGAACACTATCAGATCCCATTCATCCACGCCGGTTATGCCTGCCGTTCCAGTCCACGGACCCGGGCGCGAGAGTTCTTTCCTGCGGCGATAGGCGAATTCGTAGGAGGTTATGAGTATCCGATCGCGCTGTGGGACGTCCGTCCTAGCGCGGCTGGTCTTGCGCCGCCCCATCCGTCCGGCCCCCAGAGGGGCTGAAGTCCCGTCGAGCACCTCGGATGGCAGTCCGAAGCGTTCGAACAGCTCCGCCTGCCATTGCTTTCGGAGCGAACATGGGGCGACTATCAGTATCCTCCGTTTGCCCTCCGCCCATTTCTGGGCGATCACAAGCCCGGCTTCTATCGTTTTGCCCAAACCGACCTCATCGGCCAGTATCGCACCGTTCGATATCGGGTTCCGGAAAGCGAACAGCGCGGCATCTATTTGGTGAGGGTTCAGATCTATGGTGCTGCCGGATAGAGCGCGATAGAACCTAGCCCAATCCTCGGGACTTCGT
>CALKMO010000004.1 GCA_937991785.1 uncultured bacterium
AGCCCCTGCTGGCGATGCTGGCGCCGCGGCGAACCGCGGCGCCGCCGGCCGGATCTGCGCCGGAGGGAAACGATGCGGCGGCGCGGAACGGCCTGTTCGCGATCAAGCTCGCAGGCCTTAACGAACGTGAACGTTCGGTCGCCGAAAAACTTTCGGACGAACCAATCCACATAGACGAGATCATACGAAACACAGGATTGGGACCGCAAGAGGTCGCCGGCACTCTGATGGTGCTGGAGATCAGGGGCATCGCGCGCCAGCTTCCCGGGAAGCGCTTCGTGCGCGCCGCGGCGGAATGACTTTGAGATCGGCGGATGCCGGAGCGGCCGCTTTGAACCGCCCCTGCAGCCAAGGAAGATCATCCGCTCTTCGCCCGGAGCATCGTATTGTCTATCAGTCTGGCCTTGCCTATGTATACGGCTATGGCCGCCAGCGCCTCGTCCTTGACCTCGGAGATGTCGTCGAGCGTTGCCGGATCAACGATAGCGACATAGTCCACCTCTATATCCGGTTCGCGCGCGAGAATGTCGCCCATGACCTTTAGAAGCGGCATCGCCTTGCGCTCGCCCGCCGCGAACTTTGCCTCGCACTCCCTCAGCGCCCTCGATATCGCCAGCGCTTGTTTGCGCTCGGCCGCGGAAAGGTAGGCGTTGCGGCTCGACATGGCAAGACCGTCCGGTTCCCTGACGGTTTCGCAGCGGACTATCCGAACGCCCAGGCAAAGGTCGCGGTTCATGCGCTCGATTATCGCCAGCTGCTGGGCGTCCTTCATGCCGAAGTAAGCCCTGTCCGGTCGGACGATGCCGAACAGCTTGGCGACCACGGTCGCAACGCCGCGGAAATGTCCCGGCCTGGATATGCCGCAAAGCCTGTTCGAAAGCTCGCAAACCTCTATGAACGTCCTGTGGTCTTCCGGGTACATATCCTCGACGGCGGGGTGGAAGACGGCATCCGCCTTTTCGGCCTCGCAGATCTTGGCGTCCTTTTCGAAGCACCTTGGGTAGCGTTCGTAGTCTTCGCTCGGTCCGAACTGCGTCGGGTTGACGAATATGCTGACGACTACCGCATCGTTCTCCGCCCTTGCCTTTCTGATCAGGGACACGTGCCCTTCGTGCAAGGCGCCCATCGTCGGCACGAAACCTATCGTTTTGTCTTCCCGAGCGATCCGCTTAGACCAAGCAGTCATCTCCTCGGGCTTTTTCAGAATTTCCATCCGTTTCCTCCCTCCGAACTTCCTTCGCCGTTCGGCCTCGAATCTACCGTCGTCCGGAACCCTTCCTTTGCGGACTCCCGGCCTTTGCCTCTCCTCCGGCTTTCCCCCGCACCTGCTCCGAACGCCGGTCACTTCGGAAACGCGCGGCGCAGCCTTGCCAGTATAGCCAGACCCTTTTCGATCGTATCGTCCGGCGCCGCGTAGCTTATCCTGAAGTGCGTGTCCCGCCTGGAAAATGCGCCGCCTGGCACGATTAGCAGGTTTTCGCCGATCGCTTTTGCGGCGAACGCCTCCCCGCTGCCGCCCGGAGCCTCCGGGAACACATAGAACGCCCCGCCCGGTCGCCGGAAGGAATATCCCGCTTCCGACAGGCCTTCGCAAATGCGGTCGCGTTTGCGGCGGTAGGCCGCGGCATGGCCGGAGAGATCGGTTTCCAGCGCGGCGAGAGCCGCCTTTTGCATCGGGGCCGGCGCATTGACGAACGTGAATTGCTGCAGCTTGCACATCCCCTCTATCAGTTCGGCAGGCCCTGTCGCGTATCCCACGCGCCACCCGGTCATCGCGGCGGCCTTGGAGAACCCGTTCACCACTATGGTCTTGTCGTACAAGGCCCCGAACGAGGCGGACCCGCAATCGTAGGAAAACATGTCGTAGACCTCGTCGGATATGACCAGCCAGTCCCTGCTCCGCGCAAGGTCGGCGATCTCTCGCAGCGTCCGCTCCGGTATGACAGCGCCAGTGGGGTTAGACGGGGAGTTAAGGATCAGGACGCGGCACCTCGGCGCCGCGGCCGCTTCGATCCGTTCCGCCGAGGCCGAAAAGTCGGGGTAGGTATCGTAAAAGATCGGTTCGCCTCCGGCCATGGTAACGAGGTGCCTGTAGCTGACGAAATAAGGATCGGGCACCAGCACTCCGCACCCTTCCCCCACGCAAGCCCATACTGCCAGCGCAAGGGCTCCGGAAGTGCCGCAGGTAACCATGCAGGCTTCCGGCCTGTAGCCGTGTCTCCTTGCAATATTTTCGATTATGGCGCGCCTGAGTTCAGGTATGCCGGGCGAGGGGGTATACCTGTTGAACCCGGACCGTATCGCGGCTACGGCTGTATCCTTGAGCATGTCTGGCACGTCGAAGTCCGGCTGTCCTATGGAAAAATCCACCGGCGATTTAAGGGTCGCGGCCAGATCGAATATTTTCCTTATCCCCGACGCCTCGATGCGCAATGTCCTGTCCGCCAAGAACTTAGAGCAATCTCCGCCCACGGTTTTCCTCCCCCCTTGCGCGCCAAGCTCGCTCCCGCACGCCCCCGCCCGAAAGATCCTCGTACGGTTCCAGCCCGGTCCACAGCCTGCATCGGGAGGGGGTAGCGAAATCAACGGCTTGCCTCCGCCGTCCCTGCCCGCCGCAACACCAAAGCCTTTTATAGGCAATTGATCGGCGCGTCCAGCGCTCCGCCACAACCCCTGCAGAGGTATGCGCGGGATTGGGGTGCGCGGCGCAGCATGCGAGGATCCCCAAGAGCAAGATTCCGGAGCATGTCAAGCCGCGCGTCCCAACGCAAGATAGCGTCAATTGCGGCCAGCAGGCGTTACTTCCCGCGATCCGGATGTCTTGCCGGGTCCGCGCCTCGCCCGGCGCACCTGCCTCCCTCGCCGCCTGCGATCTCCCAGCCGCCGGAAATATGCGAAGGCATCGGGTGCGATCGTTCGTCCTGGCATTCCCGCCCGTTGGGCCCGCTCCGCTTCCACCCACGCCTCCCGCGCCTTAGCCTCAAGCGCCCGACCCTCCACCGAAGCGGGACTGACTTCGGACGCCGCCAGCTCCAAGGCAAGCGCCAGCATTGCATGCGGCTGGACATCGCCCGGCAAGGCCGCCGCCATCAGCCGCAGTTCGCCCAGCATTTCCTCGCGCAGCCTCCCGCCGGTGCGGCCGTCTCGGCTTCCGGCGAGCATCATCATTCGCAAGGCCGCGGCCCGCCTGAACCTCAGCGCCTCCTCATCCTCCGGCGCGATCCCGCCTTCAGCCAAGAGGGCGCCACACAGGGAGTAAACTTCCCAGTCCCTTCCGTGCCCGGTCAACACCATCGGCCGCTCATCGGAGAATATGCCGAATAGATGAATATAGGGGTCGGAGATGCGGGTGTTGATCTCCAGCGCCTCGCGGTAAAGGCTGGCGCAGGCGCAAGCGGTGGACCCGCCGGGCTGGATTCGCCGCCCGGTTTGTTCAGGACCCGAGCCGGCCTTTCCTTCGGGCGCCTCAGGTTCAGACACAGGCGATCGGCCGGCCGATTCGCGGGCTTCGGCGGCCAGCAGCGCGGCGTCGCCGAGCAGCAGCCGGGGGATCGGGGCCAACGGATACAGTTCGGCGGCCCTTTCGAAGCAGCGCGCGGCGCCATCGAACTCTCCCCGCGACAGGGCGCGCCTGCCCCTATAAAGCCATGCCCGTACCCATCGCGGCCGCAGCCGGCAGGCTTTCTCCAGAAGCTCGCCCGCCCGCGTCTCGAGGCGCCCGGCATCTCCCGCGCCCGGAACGGCCACGCCTGCCGCTGCGGCCAGGGACAATGAATCCGCCAGTTCGACATGCGCCTTGGCGTCCCACGGGGTCCATTCGAGGACAGCCTCCCGCGCTTCTATTATCGCCAGTATCGCCCTTTCGATATCCTCCCTGCCGACCCCGCCACGCGGCCGGTCCCGCCCGGCCGCCCGTAATACCTCCAACAGCGATTCTTCCGCCGCCTCGGCATCTATCCTATTCGCCGCCGCGGCCATCGGCACCGCCGCGGCGGGCCATGCCAGTGCTGCAGACGCGGCGATCAGAAGCGCCCCGCCTACCCAAACAGGCGGGAATCTCCGCGCCGGAGTTCCTTCGGCACCCGCAGCCCCGCCTTCCCTTCGGCGCGCCGGGCCGTCAGGCCTGAGGGCAGCCAGGATAAGGGCGCCAGAAAATACGGCCGGGACCTTGATCAGGAACTCCACTGCGCAGTGAACGGCGAAAGCGAAAACGGCCGGCCGCGGGCCGATCTCTTCGTCTCGGCCTCCTGCTGCGCTACCGATATGCTCCGGCGCGAGGCTTGCCGGCGTCGGCTGGGCGTACGGCACGGGGGAATCTGCGCCCGGAGCCGCCGGGGATGGTGTGCGCCCGTCAGCGGTGCGGCCGTGCGCTTCCTCTTCGGATATTTCGGAGCGGCCGGGCATTTCGCCGCCTGTTCCTTCCGCATTCCTCCCGCCTTCAGAAAGGCGGGAGCGTTCCGCGTCCGAAGGGCCTAGCGCCACTATGTAAGCGGCGATCCATATGACCGGCATGGCGAGCGCCAGGATCGTTCCGGCCGCGCCGGACGCGATCCATGCAGAGTTGCCGCCCGCCCCAGGCTCGAACTGCGCCGCGATGCCGCCGCCCATCCCCATCTCTCCCGCCGCGAAATAAACGCCCGCGAAAGCCGCCGCGGCCGCGATCGCTCCGGCAACTCGGAGCGTCCAGAATCCGACGGTACCCGCCGGTTCCCGAGAAAGGGTTCCCGCGCCGGCCAGCATGCCGCGAATGAGGAGCAGCCAGAAAGCAAGCCCGATCGCTCCGTGTTCGGCCAGAACCTGCAGATAATCGTTGTGGGCCTCGCGCGTCTCCTCGCCGAGCGGCGTCTTATACAGCGGATAGTATTCTCCGAATCCAGCCGTACCGACCCCTGCAAGCGGATGGTCCATCGCCATGGCTACGGCTGCCTTCCAGTACTCGATCCTGCGCGCCATGGACTTGCCCATAAGGGACGGCGGCAGGATGCCGTGCGCCGCCGCTGCTGCGACCAGCATTGCGGCCGCCGCAACCGCCGCTATCATCCAAGCCCTGGCCGGCCGCTTTTTGCGATCTTGAACTTCGCCGCTCGGTATCGCCGAAGCCGAAGCGCCGCCGTTCTTCAGGATCCGTTCCGAAGCGGTTTCCGGACCCTTGACGCCGAGATCACGATTCCGGCGCCGCGGGTCTTCCGCTCCCGCGATCCAGCGCCTCCGCATTGCTCCTGCCGCAGCGGCGCAGGCGCCTGCGGCCAGCGCGACAGCGCCTCCCTTGGATTCGGCCAGGACGAACGCCCAGAGCATGACGGCCAGACAAACCGCCAGCCATGCGGCGGCCGCTATATCCATAGGGCGCCCAAAGCGGCCGCGCCGGCAGAAGGGAGCGGCTCTCAGGATCGCGCGCAGGCGCGGGAGGGCAAGCCATATCCAGGCCAAGATCGCAATGTTAAGGTATGCCGCGAAGGAATTCGCTACGCCGAACGTCGAGAACGCTCTTTCCGAACGGAGGCGTTCGATCCCGGCGCGCGTGGCGAGTTCGCCGTCTGAAGGCGCCAGGCCTGCATCCAAGAGATCGCGTATGCGGCCGATCTCCGCGTACCGCTGCCAAATGCCGTACGCGGCCACGCAGACTCCACCGGCCGCGATTCCCGCCGCAAGCGCGCGCCTTGTAGATGGGCACGATGCCAGCGCCGCCGCTGCCAGAAACGCAACAAGCGACGCCGAGCAGGAAGCCGCCTCCCGCCAGGCCGCCGCCGGGTCCGGAGACCTCGCGGCGCCGCAAATGAAGACCGCCGCCACCCCGGCAACCGGCAACCACATGCCGGACGCCGGCACGACGCGGCGCCCCGACGCCAACAGCCACATGCCGGCCGACAGGGACGCTCCGCAGAGTACGGCGTTGACCAATGCGTTTCCAGGGCCGAGGTCCGACAGCCCGAATACCATCGGCCTCATGCAGATATAAGCCAGCAGCAGGCCTATCGCCGCAGCCCTGAAAATTTCGCCTCCCGCCGCGTCCGAACGAGCGGCGGTTTCCTTTCCATCAGGCGCACGCGTCACGCGGAACTCCCGGCTTCCTATAACTTGGGCCGCGACAACCGCTTGCCGCCCCGCCGCCACGCCCTCCGCCCAAGAAAAGAAAGCAGCCAAATAAATCCGCCGCGCCCGCCGGCCGCGACTCTCCGCATTGCGGGCAGGGCGGTCCGTACGCCGAACCTGACCGCGGCTCCTGCCGAACGATCAACCGGCCTACAAACAAGCCCGCGGCTTAGCGCGGGTTCCAGCCGAAACCCTGCCGTCGCCGTCACCTCCGCTCCCCGCCCGGAGACTCCGCCGGCCGGCGCGAGGCGCCGCCTCCTTCCGAAGCGAGTTCCAAGCCGGCCCTGGCCAGTGTGCGCACGCCGGGGTCTGCATCGTCAGCCATCTTGCGGAGTACGCCTACAGCAGGCGGTCCGATCCTGACGGCCAAGCGGCAGGCCGCCGCGCGCCTGGCCGGGGATGGCGAGGCTGCCTCCGAGGCGAGAATGCCAAGCGCGGCCGTTCCCAGCCTGGCGAGCCCGTCTTCTGCCATCGCGGTAAGGGCCGAATCCGGGTCGCGCCATATTTCCGCCAGTCGGGCGACAGCCTCGGGGCGCGCCATATATCCCAGGGCTTCGACGGCCGAGTACTGTTCGGCGAATGATCCGGACCGGGAGAGGCGGACCAATAGTTCGGCCTCCGCCGCCTCGCCGACCCTCGCCAAGGGGATCAACCATCGCGGATCGAGGTTTCCGAGACGCCTGGCGGCCTTCATTACCGCAGCCCGGCCTTCGGGATCGCCGAGCACCGACAATGCCCCTGCCGCTGCGATCCTCACGTCCGGGCTCTCGTCGTCCAGCAGAGGCGCTATGGCCGGAGCGAAGTTGGCATCCCCGATCTTTTCGCAAGCCAGGCATGCATAGTAACGGACAGGAACCGACTCGTCGGTCAGGCACATCAGGATCGCTCTCCTCATGCCTCTCAGCTCGGGCGACCGCACGTCTCCCGTCGGCGGGTGGCGCGCCAGAAGGAATGCGCCAGCGGCTCTCAGGAAATCGCGGCTGCTTTCCATCAATTCCACGAACATCTGCAGGTCTTCGGCGGCCGCAAGACGGTCCATTTCCGCGACTATCGGCGTCCATGAGAACATATCGGACGATTTGAGCGTCTCCAGCAGCGCAGCCATCCCCCTTCTATCGCCCTTCGCCGTTATCAGTCTCGCTGCGGTTTCGCGGATTCCGCGGTCGTCCGATCTGACGGCTTCGGCCAGCACCGCGCCGCCGTCCCCGGTCCGCATGGCCGCCGCCAACACTGCGGCCCTGGCCGAGCGCAGAGACGGCCCGCGGGCGAGCTTTTCCAGGATTGCGCGCGATGCCGGATCTCCGTCGCGGTAGCCGAGCCATATTACAGCCAGACGTCCCATAGGATTGTCTTCGGCCATGGCGGCGCGCCGAAGCGCCTCCTCTTCTTCGCCGATCCTGGCCGCCAGCCACATCTTCAGAGCGGCCAGCAGATGGGCGGCGGGGGCGTCGAGCGCCGAAGCGCCGGGGCGGGAGGGAGCGCCGGCGCTGGAGCCCGCTGCATCCAGCGAAAGTTCCCTGAGTATTTCGGGGCCGACGGGATGAGCGAGAGCCGCCAGGCCGGCTGCGACGAGGCAGCGCGAGTGCACCGACGGAGCCGATCCCAGCGCAGCGGATAGGAGATCGGCCGTCTCCTCGGATGGCCGGTCTAGAGCGCGACGGAGCGCGCGCTGCGGAAGGATTAGATCGTCCGACCCTATCCACGCAGCCAATTCCTTACGTTCGGACTCCGTCCATCCACCCCCTTTGCTCCCGCAGAAGCACATCCCGTCAAATCCTGCCAGCCGACCCGGATCGAACCTCCGCCCGGCGCCTTCCGCCCACGCCAGCATCCGGGCGGCGGCACGCTCCTGTTCCTTGAGCGGTTCGCGTACGGAGAACCCCATCGTGCGGCCGGTAAGCTCGAAAAGCGCCTTGCAGGCGGACGACTTGTCGTACGCGGGGGCATCCTCGCCGAGCATAGACGCCAGCGCCATTATGGCCTCGCGCGCCCTCAGCGCCACCGCCGCGTATACGGCCTCGCGCCTTACGCCCGCGTCGGCATCCCTCAGCATAGGGAGCACATAGGGGATGAGCGCCGAGCGAAAGGCGGCGCCGCAGTCGGCAAGTTTCCCCAAGCCCGCCACAGCCGCGCGGCGATCGTAAGCATCGGCGGATGTGAGGCCGTCGAGGAGGAACGGTACCGCGAGCGGCGAAAGCCACTTGGCCGCCAGAGAGGGGGCCGGCGGGGAGGCATGGCGCTCTTGCCCCGAAGATACCAGCTCCTTCCCGCAGGCCGCAGCGGCCAGGTCGCCCGGAGCCTCCCGCAGGAAAGTCGCGGCGAACGCCTCCGGTCCTTCCAAAGATTCCCCGCGGCGGCCTGCCCTTTCCGCCAGCCGTTCCGCCAGAATATCCCGCCTCGTCCGCCCTTTCATCTTCTCGAACCATTCCCTCGCGGCTTGGGGCTTATCGCTTTCTGGGAACAGCGTGAGTCTGAAGAGCGCCGAGGCGATCTCGCCTTCCAGCTCTCCTTCGCCTTTCGCGAGCATGTCTATCAGCGGAGGCACGGCATCCAGGTCGCCGCCGTAACCGAGGGCGCGGACGGCCCTTCGCGCCAGGCGCGGGTCGGAGGATCTTGCCAGAAGCAGTAGCGGACCGCGCGCCTCGACCGCCGCCTCGCGTTCGACGAACGAAAAAACCGCGTCGGCCGCCTCCTCGATGCGCGTCCGTCTCGGATCTCCTGCCTGTCTGTATCGCTTCGCCTCTTCCGCCGCCGCCCTGACCCATTCGACCAGCCCGGGAGCGGCCGCAGCATATTTCATCCGGCACAGGGAGAGCGCCGCCTGGCGGGAGACCTCGAACGAAGGATCCTTAATCGCCCCCGCGAGAGCCTCGGCGGCTTCCTTCCCTCCCATCTTCCCCAGGGCCTCGGCGGCCATAACCCGCATGCGCGTCAGCTTTTCATTACGGAGGATCGGCACTAGAGCCGGAGCGGCCGAAGGCTCCCTCATATTTCCCAAAAACTCTATGGCGAGGTATCTGGTCTCAAGTTCGCCTCCGCCGGCGGCCTTTGTAAGTTCCTCCAGCAGCCCGGGGTCCGACCCGCCGCCGGCCTGCCGCTCTAGAAGCCCTTTCAAGAACCGCGCGAATATGCCGGCCTCGACCGGAAGGCCTGCCGGCGGATCGCCCAGCATGGCCCTGACGCGCCCCCTCTCGAACGGCATCTTCATGCAGGAAGGGGTAAGCATCGAGGCGCGGGATATCGCTGCCTCGCCGCCGGCGGACGGATCGCACGCGGAAAGGAAGAAAATAGCCCGTTCGCCGGGCTTAAGCGCGTAGTAAGCCGTGTTCCAGTTGTAGCTGTTGAAGCCTTCGATCTCGATGATTTCGCGGCATTCGCCCTTGAACTTTTCGATGACCCTGGCCGTGGCCGAATGGCTTGTGGAAGCCAGGACCGCGGCATCTACGATCAAATCCGCCGCTGCGGCGGCTTTTTCCAAGGTCAGCGTCGGGGGCGGCTCGACCGCCGCGGCCCCCAAGGCCGCCTTCCCGACCGCGCCGGACAGGCATGCGGCGGCCATCATAGCCGGAAACAGGCACCGCGCCATTCCCCTGGCATTCCTCCCGACGAGAGCGCATGCCGCAGGCAGCGCGCGACAGGATCCGCCGGCACCCAAAAAACTGCCGCCGCCCTCGTTCCCTCCGAGCGCTTGCGCGAACGGAGCGGCGGGGCCCGTTCCCTTCAAGGCAGCCCGTGCCTCTTGCGGAGATACCATTCGAGACACAGAAGCGTAATGATCGAAAGGAAAACCGGCCACCTGTCCCACAACGAACGATCCCTCGGCCGTCCCATGGCCCTCACCGCCGCGCGCATCTTGGCACGCAAATCATTCGCCTCCGCCAGCGCCACGTACTCGCCGCCGGTGTCGCGCGCCAGCCGAGCCAGGAGCTCGGCGTTCTGCGAAAGTTCGCGCATCTCCCTTAAGGATGGCCCTGTCGAGATCGCGATCCTGTCCGTTCCGAGTTCCTTCCCCTTCAGAAATGCAGAGACCTCGATCAGGTATCGTCCCGTATCCGGCAAGTCGAAGGCGGCCGGATATAGGCCTTTCTCAGAAGAGGAAGGAGCCAGATCCATGACATGGGCGCGGCCGTCCGGCGCCTTCAAGACAAGTCTGACGGCCGCCTCGTCGGTCGGCGTGTATTCCTCGTCCAACACGCGAACCGCGGCATGCGCCTTGTCGCCGCGCCCATGAAAGAATCGTTCCACATCCACGGTCACGAGCTGGTTAGGGGCTCTCAGGCGATATCTGGCCAGCCACCTCAGAGCGTTCTTCCAGAACTTCTTGTAATAACATCTTTCGTCGTTCGGTTCTCCGAAATGCTCCTCCCAATCCACTCCCCAGCCTGCGGTGGTGTCGGACGTGAATGCCATCGCCCGCCCTCGTCCTACATCCTGGACCGCAAGCGCCACCGCCGGCCCGTAGAAGCCTTCGAATGCCGGATCCTTCACCGTCGCCAGGATCACCGCGGCCGGCTTGGCCCGCTCGACCGGGTTGAAACCGTGGAATTTCGGGCACTTGGACCATATCTTTCTGTTCTTCTCCGGATCCTTGTCCAGGATCATTATGGGATGGCTCCAGGCCTCGGGCGTAAGCTCCCATTCCATTATCCCTTCTCCCTCGCGGTAACCGTCGGCCAGCCCCTGCATATCAACCGGCAGTATTCTATCTATGGGCGTCTCATCGTAGCCTCCCGCGCCGAAGGAAGTCCATCCGCCTATCATAACGAAACCGCCGCCGTGCTTCGTAACGAAGTCGACTGTATTCCTGACTTGTTCCTCCGTGAATCGTTTGTATTCGATGTCGCTGCATATGATCGCGTCGTACGAAAAAAGCTCTCCGCGAGTTCTGGGATATCCTTCAGTCGGATGTTCCACCCATTTTATGCCGACCTCATCTCCTCCCTCCCGGGGCGGTTCCCTAAAGAGCACCTTGACCTCGACATCCCCGTCTTCCTCCAGCGCCTGGACCAGATATTGATGCTCCCACCAGTCCGGATGCTTCCGGCGGTAGCCGTTCCCATCGTAGGGTTCGATACGGTTAGTGCCCTCCATGTACAGGACCTTCAATTTTCGGGCGATCGCAGTGGCGGCAAAGGGCATGCGGTTGTTAGCGGCTATAGCCTCTCCCTCCTGAACGGGGACTTCCGCCGCCAGTTCCAGGAAACCGCTGGCCGGCGGAAGGAACTCGAACTCCACCGTCGCCGACCCTCCCGTGATCGTTGTCTGCTTTTCCTTGACTACCTTCTCCCCATGGAGTATGCGCACGGGGACGGTCATATCCAGGAACCCTCTCTTTTCCACGGCGACCTCCACGCGCATCAGGGTATCCTTGGCGACGACCCTCTCCACCTTCACCTGCGCGATGGCGAGGTCCGGGAGAGACGTTTCGCCTACGCCGATCGCGTAAACCGGCAAGCCGGCCCGCTGCAGCAGGCTCGTGGCGTTCCGGAAGTCCCCCTTCTCCGTGTCGGCCCCGTCGCTGACCAGCAATATCCCGGCGAACGCCCCGTCCTTCGCCGCGGTCCCGATCCTAGCGAGCGCCCCGGCGATGTCGGTGCCGTCCCCGTCCGGAGCCATGCCGTCCAGGCCGTCCTCCTCCCGCATAGAGCGCGAAAACGCGAAGAATCCGAGGCGGAAGTCGCGCGACAGGGCTTCCAGGGGCCCGCGCAACGCCTCCTTCGCCCGCTCCATGCGGGTTCTGCCGCGGGCGTCGTCCCGGATCCCCATGCTTTCGGAACAATCCCACAGCACGGCGAGCGAACGTCCGCGGCCGTCGGAAGAGTAGCTCCGCAGCAACGGGTCGGCGACGCACACGAGCAGCAGGGCGAGGGCCGTGATCCTCAGCCGCCGCATGACGGAGACCGGACCCGCTCCGACCGCCCCGGCGTGCCGCCTGTACCCAAGAACCGCGATCCATACGGTCGCCGCTAACGTGGCGACCAGGGCCCACAAGGGCAGGCTGGTTCCTAAACACAGGTCGCCGTCCGCCAGGCCCATGTCCGAATCCTTCCTTCTCCCGCCGCACCTTCCGGGATTCCGCCGCGCACGGAGATGCGGCTCATATATTGTAAAGGCATCCCGGCGGTCGTGCACCGATCGGTCGGGAAATCTCCATCCCCCCGCGTTTGACAGGATACCGCCCTCGTTCTACAACATTCGAGGGCAAAAGGACGGATGCTGAAGACAAGGAAGGATTTGCCATTGGAACCGGCGATTCAAGTGGCTTTGGATTTTCTGGAGCTCGACAGGGCGCTTGCGGTCGCCAAGGCGGCGATCGAGGGCGGAGCGGACTGGCTCGAGGCCGGGACGCCGCTGATAAAAAGCGAAGGGCTGGACGCGATCCGGGCGCTCAGGAAGGAATTCCCCGGTCGGACCATCGTCGCCGACATGAAGACGATGGACGCCGGGCGCGCCGAGGTGGAGGCGGCCGCGAAGGCCGGAGCCACGGTGGTGACTGTCCTGGGCCGCGCTTCGAAGGTTACGATACGGGAGGCGGTCGAGGCTGGCGAGCACTACGGGGCGGGCGTGTGCTGCGATCTGATAGGATTCTCCGCCGGCGAGGCGGCCGACGCCGCCCGCATGGCCGAGGAGCTCGGGGCCGCCTACGTCAACGTCCATGCGCCGATAGACGAGCAGATGCTCGGCTTGGATCCGTTCGAACGGCTCAGGCGGGTGGTAGAGGCCGTAAGGCTGCCGGTTAGCGTAGCCGGCGGGCTGAACTCAGAAAACGCCGTCCGAGCGGTGGAGATAGGCGCCTCCATACTTGTCGTCGGCGGAGCGATC
This sequence comes from uncultured bacterium, assembly GCA_937991785.1. GTDB lineage: Bacteria > Planctomycetota > SZUA-567 > H5-PLA8 > CALKMO01 > CALKMO01. The sequence goes on from CALKMO010000004.1 coordinate 12,916, forward strand.
ATCAAGGCGAAGGATCCGAAGGCCGCCGCGGCCGCGATAAAAGATGCAGTATCGGCGCGGAGGGCGATCCCTACGGACCTGTTCAAGAGGGGCGGGGAGGAACGGATCCGCGAAATCCTTTCCAGGGTTTCGACTCCGAACGTCTCGGACGCCGCCCACCGCGGCGCGGCCATGTCGGGCATACGTCCGATATCTCAAGGTCTGCGCGCGGTCGGCACTGCGGTGACGGTCAGGACCTGCCCGGGGGACTGGGCCAAGCCGGTCGAGGCGATAGACGCGGCGGAACCGGGCCAGGTGATCGTAATAGACGCCTGCGGGAGGGATCCGGCCGTGTGGGGCGAACTGGCCACGCTCAGCGCGATCCAGAAGAAATTGGCGGGCGTGGTCGTTGACGGCGCGGTTCGAGACACGCCGGAAATCAGACGGATGGGACTGCCGGTCTTCTCGAGGCTGATCTGTCCCAACGCAGGCGAACCCAAAGGGTTCGGAGAAATAAACGCGCCGGTGGTAGTGGGAGGCCAGAGGGTCGGGCCCGGCGACTGGATACTGGGAGACGACGACGGCGTGGTGGTGCTCCCGAAGGGAAAGGCCGTCGAACTCGCCAACCGAGCCCAGGACGTCCTTGAAAAAGAGAACAGGTTGCGCGAGGAAATCAGGCAGGGTACGACGCTATCGAAGGTGGCCCAGCTCCTGCGGTGGGAAAAACACGGCTGAAGAGCGCCCTCCGGGCGGGCCGCCGCGGCGCGGGATAGGCTGGGTATACCGGCGGCGCATGGACGACCCGAGCGGCGGCCGAGTCGGAAGTCCGGATACGGGCGCAAGGGCAACCGCGCCGGCCCGCTATTGTGCGAATCCGGCTTCCTCCCGAAGGCTGATTCTCGTAGAAGGGAGCGGGCCGAAGATTCGGAAGGAGGAAAAGCAAGCATGGCGCTCGTACGCGCAAAGATAGTGGCTCATCGCGGCGCATCCGACACCGCGCCGGAAAACACGATGCCGGCCATTGCGAAGGCAAGGGACCTAGGCGCCGACGCCGTGGCGATCGAGGTCCAGGGAACGTCCGACGGCGAACCTGTGGTCTTCGCAGACACCAGATTGGAAAGGACGACCAACGGCATGGGCCGCGTCGCAAAGACGAAACTCGAGGACATCAGAAAACTCGATGCGGGCGCTTGGTTCAAAGCCGAATTCGCGGGAACGCCGGTGCCGACGCTGGAAGAAGCCGTAAACGCCGCCGACGGCATACCGGCCTTGCACGTCCACCTTCCGGAAATCGGGAGAGGTTCCAAGCTCGAGGATCGCATCGTCGGCGTCCTGACCAGGCGCAAGCCCTCGCCCGGCGACACGTTGTTCTTCCGGGATTCAGATTCCGCCGCCAGGCTCAAACCGAAGCTGCCGGGCTACTCGGTCGGC
>CALKMO010000005.1 GCA_937991785.1 uncultured bacterium
CGGCGGCTGTCCAACCGGCGGCTTTCGCACCTGGCCGCGAAGGCGTGTTTCGCGGCGGCCGGCGTTTTGCACCGCGCTGCGTCCGCGCTCGCCGGTGCCGGGGATTGGACCGCTTGGACGACCGGGTACTTTTGCAGGGCCTTCAAATGAGAGGATTGTCCTCCTGTTTCTCCGTAGCGCCCTGGCCGACGCGGCCGTGGTCGCCGGCCTGGTGGAAGGGCCGCGGAGGTCCCATAGTGATGATGTCCAGGTTCGTCGAGTCGGCCCGCAGGCGCGGCTACTCGGTGCGGCCATTCGCGCTCGTACCGGCGCGGCAACCCTGCCTGTTGAACATATCATGCCGAAAACTGGAGGCGATCTTCGACGGCCGCCGCCGCGTGGCGTATCGAGTCGCCGGGATGTTCCTGCGCGAACACTACGAAAGGGTCGGGAAGGCTTTCGGCGACAGGGAATACAAGCCTGAGTACGACCGAATCAACGAGGAGATACGCGAGTGTCTGCGGAAGGCCGATTTCGTCATCTATCAGAGCAGATGGTCGAAGAGCCGCTTGGACGCGCTCCATGTCAGGCGCGAAGGCACGTGGGACATAATCCCGAACGCGGTGGATCTGGAGCGGTTCAGCCCGGCCCCCGAGGCGCGGCGAACGTCCGGCGGCAGGCCGGTCATAGGAACGTCCGGCGTTCTGCGAGGCCGGCCGCGGCTGGAGGTCCTGTTCGACGTCGCCTCACGCCTGCCCGTTCGCCCGCGCATACTGATCCTCGGCGGGATGGACGGACATTGCCGCCGTGCCTACGAGAAGGCGAGGTCGGACCCGGCATGGAGAGGCCTGATCGAATGGGCCGGTCCGGTGCCGCCGCGCGACCTGCCGCGCTACTACAGGATGATGGATTGTCTCGTCCATACCGTTGCCGGCGACGCTTGCCCTAACGTGGCGGTCGAGGCGCTTGCATGCGGGGTTCCGGTGGTCTGTCCCGAGGATGGCGGGACGGCGGAACTTGTCGGGCCGGCCGGCGTAGCGGTGCCGGATCCTGAAGGGGTTTACGGGGAGGCCCTGCGGGAGGGGATGGCCGAGGGGGTAAAGCGCGTGTTGGCCGACCTCGGCGAGTACCGCCGGCTGGCGAGGCGGCAGGCGGAGAACAACAACGATATGGCCGTGCTGACATCGCGCTACCTGGCCGCCCTCGGGCTTCCGCCGTCGGCGCCCGGGAGCGACAGGCGGAGCCGCCTCCTGCGTCCCGTCGGGACGATCCTGCGTGCGGCGACGCCGCGAGCTGCGCGCGCGGAGGGCGAAAGGCCGAAGATCGCCCTGACGCTCTGGGATTGGAAAATCGGCGGCATCGCCTCCTGGATGTTCCGCCTGGCGGAGGCGCTGCCGGAATTCGAGTTCCATTTCGTGGCGCTGAGCATTCCGGATCATCACGAGCTGTGCGACAAGGTCGGCAGGTTCGCATGCGCGCCGGGGTTTTTCGCGCTCAGGCGCCTGTTGCGGAGCGAACGCATACCGCTCGTGCAGCTGAACTCGGTGCCTTGGTCCGTCCATGCGGCGCTCGCGGCGGGCGTTCCGAGGATAATTGAGCGGACCGACGGGATGCTTTCCTGCTGCAGCATGGCGAAAGACCGTCTGGACCTCGTGATCGCCTCCACGGCGGGGACCGTCCCTTTCATGAGGAGATTCTGGCCGGACGTCCCGTACGAAATCGTCTATAACTCGGTCGCCACGGACCGCGTTGACGCGGCCACGGTGATCCGCGAGGAAGATCCCGGGACGATCGTCGTGGGGAGGTGCTCGAGATTCGGCCGAGGGAAGCGGCTGGACCTTCTGATCGAGGCTGTGGGGAGACTGGTCCGCAAGGGGCTGCCGGTAAGGCTGGTGCTCGCCGGAGAGGATTCCCGCCTTCCCGGGGCGCGCCCTGTGGAAAGGGAATTGCGCGAGCTTGCGGCGGGATTTGGGAATGCGGTGAGATTCCTAGGACCTGTTGATGATCCAATGCCGATCACTAAGGGTTTCGACATAGGCGTCTGTTCCAGCGGATACATGAACGAGGGCATACCGAATTCGCTCATCGAGCCGATGGCGTGTGGGAAGCCGGTCGTTTCGACCAGGGTCGGCGAGGTGGAGGAGCTCGTCGAGGACGGGGTCAACGGTTTCCTGGTTCCGCCGGGAGATGCGGAGGCGCTGGCCGTCGCGCTGGAGAGGCTGGTCCTGGATCCGGCCCTGCGCGCCAGGATGGGCGCCGCCGCCAGGCGGACCGTCGAGACGAAGTTTTCCTTCCGGGCGGCGGTCGAACGGTACAGGGCCATATACGCCGGGCTGCTCGGAGAGGCTGGCGGGCGATGGACATGACGTATCAAGGCGGCCGGACGCCGGCGGCCGGGCGGCACGCGGAGATTCGCGTTAGGTACGACCCCGCGACCGGCAGGCTCGTCTACCTGATGAAACCGGCGGATCGCGGCTTTTGGGAAGGGCATTGGGCCCGGACCGCGCCGTCCGATTCCGAACTTCTGCGCATCCTCCGGAACGCCAGGAGCCTTATGGTCGCGAGATTGACCGCCGAATTCGCCGGGCCGGAAGACGGTCCGGTGCTGGAAGGCGGCTGCGGGCTCTGCACCAATGTCGCCGCGCTGGTCCGCAAAGGGTATCGGTGCGTCGGCCTGGATTCCGCCGCCGATACCGTCGGCAGGGTCAAAAGGCTCCGCCCGGATCTCGACGTTCTGGCCGGAGACGTAAGGCGCCTTCCCTTCGCGGGCGGCAGCTTCGCCGCTTATTGGAGTCTCGGCGTGATGGAACACTTCGCTGAAGGATACATGCCGGTGATCGAGGAGGCGCGCAGGGTGCTTAAGCCTGGAGGCATCCTGTTCGCCAGTTTCCCATGGATGAACCCGCTGCGGAGGCGTAAGGCGCGCGAAGGGGCCTATCCCGAATGGGATGGATCCCTGGACGGGTTTTACCAGTATGCCTTCCCCGCGGATGCGGTCGCCGCGGACATGGAGGAGGCCGGTTTTTCGCAGATCCGCAGGGTCCCTTATGGCGGCGTCAAGGGCGTCAAGGACGACGGCGGGGCGGCCGGTTCAATCCTGCGGCCGCTGGCCGCCGGTCCGGCTCGAAATCCGGCGATCAAGGCTGCGGTCCATCTTCTGGACTTGATGCTGTCCGGATTCGGCGGACATATGATGCTGCTGGTACTGAAGAAGAGATGATCCTCCGGCCGATGGATCGGGGCGATATACGGAGGCCGAACGCGCGGGGCGGTTGGAAGTCAAATCGGTCGAAGGCCGGAGCCGATGGGCGGGGCGGCGAGGGACGGGAGATCTGCTGCATGAACGGCGGAGCGGCGGCGGTTCCGGCGGCGGGACGCGGAAGCGCCGTCCAACCCTCCCAGGCTGGAGCTCGCCCCGCCGCAGAAGGCCCGCTCGCCAAGGCGTACTTGTTTCTGTTCCTCTTCCTGTATGCGTCCTATCTTGGAATATACATATATTCGCTGAAGCTGGTATGGATGATAGCGTTTCCTATGGCGTTGATGGCGTGGTGGTACCTGCCGAGCGCTCCTTCGTCCCAGCGGTTGATAACGGCCGCCCTGTCGGCGTGTTATATATACCTGGCGGCGATGGGCGCGCTCGGCACCCTCCCGCTGCTGATCCTCTTGCCCGCGGCCCTTTACTTCGTTCGTTCCGCATCGTCCAACGAGTCGGATTTGGCCTGGCGCGTCGGCGCCCTCCGCGTCTTCATACTCATTTCGTGTGCCGTCATGATAGCCTCCACGCTTTCCTCCGACATCGCCTCGATGCGATGGGAATTGTACGGAGTCCAGCGCTTCCTTGGGGGAGGCGAGGAGGAATTCGAGACGGAGGTTACAAAACAGGGCGGATTGTCCAGGTTCATATTCTGGCTCGGCTATCAATACGCCGCCGCGATACCCTTGATAGCAGGCCCGATATTCCTGGGCATCGAGAAACCGTTGCGGAACCTGATCGCCTTCGTGGTCGCGGCGGTCGCCATCCTTCTGTGCGGGGAGAGGGGGACGGTGGTGGCCGGTGGTGTAGGACTGCTTTTCCTGCTGGCGATGGCCAGGAATAAGGCGAGGGCCGCGGTGGCGCTGCTGGCGCTCAGTCCCTTCCTGGTGGTCTCCTACTGGATATACGAACCGTTCGCGTTCAGGAGGGAAGGCACCGATCTCGTGTCCAGGTTCACGACCATAGAGGATTATCGCGACAGACTGGGCATCCAGCTTCTCGCCCTGGAAATGATAGCCCGCTACCCGATGGGCATGATGTATGCGGGCAGAGATTTCATGGAAGAGGCGTTCGCGCGCGGCCTGCCGCCTCACTCGCCCCACAACGGTTTCCTGACGGCAGCCGTCCATTACGGCTGGCCCGTCCTCGCTTTCGAACTCGCCATACTCGTCCGGATCGCCGCCATGTGCTTCGACACCGCCAGGTGCCGGGATTCGACCGAATCCGCGGCGTGGGAAAAGACCTGCTGCGCCGCGATGGTATCGAATTTCCTTTTCGCACTGTTCCACAACGCATCTTTCCTTAGCGGCGAGCCGATGTCCATACTGCTCATGTTCCTTTACTCGGCATGGTACGAGAGGAGGCGCGCGGAGGGGGTCGGCGGAGGACGGTCCGATCGGCCTGGCGCCTTGACGGGGGCGGCCGCTCAGGCGGCGGCGGGCGCTCCGGATGGAAGGGATGCGAAGACGGCTGGGGTGGGGCGATGAGGATCGCGCAGGTGCTGCCGGCGATGCGTAGGGGCGGCGCCGAGACGGTGGCGGCGCTTCTATCCCGGGGTTTGGCGGCGGCGGGACACGAGGTTCACCTGCTTGCGGCCGGCGGACGGTTCGATTATTCGCGGGACCTCGACGGGCGCGGCGTCATCGTGCATCGCCTGAGCCTGTTCGAAAAGTACCCTCGCTACTATGAGCTGGGTGCCTTTCGCCGCATACGCGCCGCCGTCGGCGATGCGCTCCGCGGCATCTCCGCCGACATCGTCCACTGCCACTTGGCGCAGACGTTGATCTGGGCGGCTCCGGCGATTCGCTTGTCGGAGAGCCCCGCCGTATATACCTTCCACGGCCTCGGCGGTTTCGGGGGCGGCATTTCTCCTTTCGGTCGTCTTTGGGATCGCAGGTTCGCGGCGGCCGTGCGGGAATCCGGCGCCAGGTTGCTGGCAGTGTCCCGCCATGCGGCGGCGGAATGGGCGGCCCGCCTCGGATTGAAGGCCGGAGACATAACGTTCCAGCCGAACCCTGTTGACCTTTCGGCCTGGCCGGCGCAGGCCGCCCCATCCTCGGCGCCGGCGCGCCGGATCGTCATGGTCGGCACGCTTTACGAGCTCAAGCGCCAGGATGTGGCCCTTATAGCCGTCCGCGGACTTCCCGGCGCCTCACTGGACCTTGTCGGCGACGGGCCGATGCGACAGGATCTTGAAAGGCTTGCCGTGAAGCTCGGCGTCCGGGACCGGGTGCAGTTTCTCGGGGTCAGGGACGATGTGCCTGAACTGATGAAGGGCGCCGGGGCAGCGTGGATGCTGAGCGAGCGCGAAGGGATGGGGCTGGCCGCCTTGGAGGCGATGGCATCCGGTGTGCCGCTCGTGGCCACGGACGTCCCGGCGCTGAACGAGTTTGTCAGGGACGGTTACAATGGCCTGCTGGTTCCGCTGGATGCCCCGGAAGCGACG
>CALKMO010000006.1 GCA_937991785.1 uncultured bacterium
AAGCCCATGCGGCCTGGAGGCGGCTCATGGAGCGCGGCGTCTACGTCAACCTGGTGCTCCCGCCGGCGACCCCGGACGGGGGTTCCCTTTTGCGCTGCAGCGTGAGCGCCGGCCACAGCCCCGAGCAGATCGAGCGCATCGGCGATGCCTTCGAACGACTGGCCGGCTGAGGCGCAAAAGCAAGGAATCGGCTTCCGAAGGCCGCAAGCTGCCGCGCAGACTTCCACCGGATGATGCCGCATGAGACTGTTCTGGACGCTCGGGCGTCGCTACCCATGGCAGACGCTTTTTACGCTGGCCGGCATCCTGTTCGCCGGGGTTTCGGAGGGGTTCGGGCTCTCGGCCCTCCTTCCCCTGCTCAACCGGATTTTCCAGGCCGCCGCGCCGGCTTCCGATCCGGGGGAAGTCGGCCTGCTGATCGATCGCCTCGTCGGCCGTTTTCTCGGCACCCTGGGACTGGAGGCCACCGTCCCCGTCCTCTTGGGGCTCTTCGTGCTCTGCATTCTCCTCAAATGCGCCCTCGTCTTCCTGGCGAACCGGCAGATCGGCTACACCGTCACCCGCATCGCCACGGAGATGCGCCTGGCCCTGCTGCAATCCCTCTTTCAAACGCGCTGGGAATACTTCATCCGCCAGCCGGTCGGCGAGCTCACCAACGGCGTGGCGACGGAAGCCCACCGGGCCTCCCTCGCCTTTCATTTCGGGGCCCGGATGGCCTCCATGGCGGTGGAAGCCCTGATCTACCTGGGGCTGGCGGTGCTCGTCTCCTGGCAGGCCACATTGCTGGCGATGTTCGGCGGCGGCGTCATCCTGGTCGTCCTGCGCGGTCTGATTAAGAAAAACCGGAAAGCCGGCCGGCAGCAGACGGTCCACACCCAGGCCCTCATTGCGGAGATGACCGACATTCTGATCTCGATCAAGCCGCTGAAAGCGATGGCCCGCGAGGAGGCCGCCAGCATCCTCTTGAACGACCGCACCCGCAAGGTGAACCGCGCTCTCCGGAAGCAGGTGTTGAGCAAGGCGTATCTGGGTTCCCTGCAGGAGCCGATTCTGACGCTGTTCCTGGTCCTCTGCCTCTACAGCGCGCTCGTTTTCTGGCGTCTCTCCTTGACGGTGATCGTCGCCATGGTCTTTTGCGTGGGGAAAAGCCTCAAACAGTTCCAGAAAATCCAGCACGAGTACATCAACCTCGTGGAATTCGAAAGCGCCTACTGGTCGCTCGAGGAAAAAATCGAGCAGGCGCGGGCCGCCCCCGAAGCTCAGGGGGGCCTGCCCGCTCCGGATCTGCAGCGCGCGATCCGTTTCGAGAGGGTTTCCTTCCGGTACGACGGCCGGCCCGTCCTGCGGGAGGTCAGCCTCGAAATCGCCGCCGGCAGCTTCGTCGTCCTCTACGGCCCCTCCGGGGCGGGCAAGAGTACGATCGCCGACCTGCTGATCGGCCTGATCCGCCCCGAGGCGGGAGAGATCTGGATCGACGACCTTCCGCTTTCCCGCCTCGACCTGCGGGGCTGGCGCCGCCGGATCGGTTACGTGCCCCAGGAAAATCTCCTGTTGAGCGACACCGTTTTCCAGAACGTGACCCTCGGCAACCGCGAGCTTTCCCCGGATGCGGTGCAACGGGCCCTCGAGGCGGCCGGAGCCTGGCCCTTTGTGGAAGGGCTGCCGCAGGGCATGTTTTCGGTTGTCGGTGAGCGGGGAAGCATGCTATCAGGAGGCCAACGCCAGCGGATCGCGATCGCCCGGGCCTTGGTGAGACGGCCCCGGCTGCTGATCCTGGACGAGGCGACCACCGCCCTGGACCCGGCTACGGAGAGGGAGATTTGCGCCTCGCTGCGGAGGCTGAAAGGCGAACTGACGATTCTGGCGATTTCCCACCAAGCCGCCCTCCTCGAGGAAGCCGACCGGGCCTTCCGCGTGGAGGGCGGCCGGGTGATTGCGGATCCGGCGGCCCCCCGGTCGCAGCCTCGAGGCCGGGGCAACCCCCCGGCGCGGGGGGAGAAGCATCCATTGCCAAAGGAGGAAAGTTTCCATGAGAAGCCTGACGATTCAGGGCCGGGTCATTGACGATGCCTCGGACTGTTATGTCATCGCCGAGATCGGCCACAACCACCAGGGCCGGCTCAAGACCTGCATGGAGATGTTTCAGGTGGCCAAGGAGTGCGGGGCCGATGCGGTGAAGCTGCAGAAGCGCGACAACCGCACCCTCTTCACGCGCGCGGCCTACGAGCGCCCCTACGACAACGAGAACAGCTTCGGGGCGACCTATGGCGAGCACCGCGAAGCGCTCGAGTTCGGGGAGGGCGAATACCGCGAGCTCAAGGCCTGGGCGCAGGAGATCGGGGTGACGATGTTTGCGACGGCCTTCGATTTCCCGAGCGTCGATTTTCTGGCCAAGCTCGAGATGCCCGCCTTCAAGGTGGCCTCCGGGGATTTGAAGAACATCCCGCTGCTCAAGTACATCGCCCAGGTGGGCAAGCCGATCATTTTGAGCACGGGCGGCGGGACCATGGAGGATGTCAACCGGGCCTACGATGCGATCATGCCGATCAACCCGCAGTTGTGCATCCTGCAGTGCACGGCGGGGTATCCGGCGGCCTTCGAGGAGCTGAACCTGCGGGTGATCACGACCTTCCGCGAGCGTTTCCCGCAGACGGTGGTGGGGCTCTCCTCCCACGACAACGGGATCGCCAT
>CALKMO010000007.1 GCA_937991785.1 uncultured bacterium
CGCGACGTCGAAGCCCTTGTCGTGGACGTTGCTGTGACCTCCGACGCCGGTGGCCAGCATGGCGGGCACATGGGCAGGATTCTTCGGGTCCGAAACAAGAGCTGGCGCGCCACTCTGGTACCAGTACTTGGAGAACTGAGCCGTCGGAACCTCTTCAGCTTTCTCTGAAAACGGCACGACTTTGCCCGTCCTATCCATGCGGAAGATAAACCGCGAATACCCCATCGGCCCTGCGACCATGTAGATCAGGCCGTCCGGACCGACGTCTATCTCGGAGATGTTGTTCAGCGGACAGTTTTTGCCGCCTCCGCCGAACCACGTCTTGTCTATTTTGCCGGTTTTCCCGTCCAGCCGCGTCACGCGGCCGCCGGGGGTGCCTCCGGGGCTGAGCCAGTAGAGTTCCTCCGTGGACGGGTCCACGGTGATGCGCGGGTTGCCGTCGTAGGCGCCTGCAGGACATTCGCCGGGCTCGCCGACCTTGCGCGGGGGCTCTTTGTCTGCGTACAGGGGTTTGAGAAGCTCGATCAACTTCTCTCTCGGCGGATTCTTACCGTGGCATGTGAATGGACCGAACCAGTCCGCCATGCCGGGCGCCATCGTTATCTTGTCGCCCCACTTTGTCGCAGCCAGCTTGTAGCCGGCCTCCGCGAGCTTGGCCTCCGGCGCGTCGGCCGGCGGCGGACAGATCGTGCGGAAGTACTTGCCGTCCTTCTCTATGTAATCCCCTTTGCGCGGCGACCATGCGATATCCAGGTCGTGCTTCGCCTGCAGTCCCAGCGACACCCGCGCCTTGCAGCCCGAAGGCGCCTTCTTGAAGTCGTCCGTCAGTCCGTCCCACTCAAGTCTCTGGTTGAGGCTGTTCTGCTGGAACGGCCACGGCGCGTTCGGACCCAGCACTCCCGATGCCAGATGGCGGACGATCTTCCCGTCAGGCCCGACTATCGCCACCGTCGCATCGCACCTGCCTTTGCTGGCGAAGGTTATGACCCGCTTCTCGCCTTGCCTTTCGACCTTCGGTTTCTCCGCGAATTCGAAAACCTCCTCCCGCTCCTGCATGCCGTTGTAGGGATTGACCGGCGCGGGCTTTCCGCCTTCCCCGCCTGCGACCGAAGGCCCCGCCAGCCATATAGCCGCGGCCGCAGCACAGTTCCAAAAGACCGCCGCCATCGCCGCGACGGACCGAATCGCCCTCCGTTTCATATGCCCCCTCCTTTCCCGTCGATGCACCCGAACGGCCTTGGGGCCGGCTGCATTGCCGAGGGGTTAGTCCGCCGCGTCTCCGCCGACACAGGCCGCAACTCCGTCCCCCTTACGGTCCAGCCGGTTTCCGGCCCGCCGCGGCACCGCATCGCCGCCCCGACTACACTACACCGCTGCGCGCGGCCCGTTAAGCGAAAAATACATCTCGTGTTATTATGTGTTGCGATTCGCCGGATCCCGGCCCAGACCCCCGGCCGCCGCTGGAGGCGCAAGGCTCATCGGGCCCCCGATGCCGCCTGCCGGCAGGACGGCCGGACGCACCGGCTTCGCCATATAGGCCCTCAGGCTGTCGAAACGCCATGACAGCGGTCGAACGGCGCCAGTTTGCGTTCCGTTCGGTTGCGCAGTAACGAACCCGCGCCATGGACGCCTCGCCCATGTATCCTTGCCAGATTTGGTTCCCCCGAAGAAAAATTCCTACCGGTTCCGGCTCGCCTTATCTTCGCCACGGAACCCGCCAGGGATAAGCAAGAGCCATCGTATCAGTAAGGTAAAAGCGGGGCGGATCTCAACATCCATTCCTTCCGTCGCTGGACTTGCGCGGCGTCCTCGGTAATCTCTTTTCCCCGCCGGAGGTGTTGGGACGAATCGGCGCGGCCCCGCCGCCAGGCGCGCCGTATCTGCGGTGCGGCATCTGCCGAAGGCGCGAATGGCGCGCCGAGCGCAGCCCTCGCGCGAGTCGCTGGGAATCCGGCTTTATAGACGGGGCGGCCCGCGGCAACAAGCTAGGAGGATTCTAGCCGTCGCACGCGCCGGAGAAGCGGTAGACATCCTCGCCGATCACTTTTGCAGGTCCAGGCCGGATCTATGTGCGGCGACCGTGCCGACGTGGCCGCAGCGCGTCAAGTACGCGCTGATATTCGCCACTCTTTTGTGTCTTTTCCTTCGCGACTGGAAGGTATTCCACGCGTGCATGGTTTTCGCGCTGTGTCTGTTCTATACGCTGGTGATCGTCTTCAGGCTCCTTTCGGTGGCGGTGGCGGCGGCGCGGCGATCCGAAATTCGGGTGTCGGCGGAGGAGATCGCGGCGCTTCGATCCGAAGACCTGCCCGTCTACACAGTGCTCGTGCCTCTGTACAAGGAGCCCGAGGTGGCCCGCAAGATCGTGGCCGCCATAGCACGGTTGGATTACCCGGCCGACAAGCTGGACGTGAAGCTGCTCTTGGAAGAAGACGACGAGGTAACGATTGCGAAGATACGCGAGGTCTCGCTTCCGTCGAACTTCGAGCCGGTCATAATTCCCAGAGGATTTCCCCGGACGAAGCCGCGGGCGTGCAACCACGGCCTGGCGCGGGCGAGGGGAGAGTACCTAGTCATATACGACGCGGAGGATAACCCGGAGCCCGACCAGCTCAAGAAGGCCGTAGCTGCGTTCCGTAAGATCCTGGATGCCGAGGCCGGGGCGGGATCGCGCCCGGGACCGGCGCGCCTTCTGCTGGGGAAACCGAAGAGGACTGTCTGCCTGCAGGCGAAGCTCAACTACTTCAACTCCCGCCAGAACATGCTCACGAAGTTCTTTACGCTGGAGTACTCGGTCTGGTTCGATCTTTTCCTGCCGGGCCTGCACGCCCTCGGCGTTCCTATCCCTCTCGGCGGAACATCCAATCACTTCGTCACCGAGGCGCTGCGGCAAATGGGCGGGTGGGATCCGTTCAACGTCACGGAGGATTGCGACCTGGGAATACGCATCGCACGCGCCGGTTGGCGCACCCAGATACTCGACTCGACGACCTGGGAAGAGGCCAACTCGCGTGTGGGGAACTGGATCCGCCAGCGTTCGCGATGGGTCAAGGGCTACTTCCAGACGCACCTGGTCCACACCCGCTACTCGTGGTTTGCCGCCTCAGTCCTGGCGGCCGTCTGCCTCCTGGCGGCGCGGACCGACCTTGCGTACGCGCCAGGATCGTCCATGCTGTTCTTTTCGCTGGCGATCCTCAACGCGGCATGGATCGTCTGGATAGCCGCAGCCGATTGGAGGCGGTACCAGCAGCGCGAGCTGCTCGGATTCCTGGCAGGGAAGGAGGCTGTGTCGGAATCCGACCTGCACCAGCCGGTACGGGTCGAGGGCAACCTTTCGCCTTGGCAACGCCTTGCCTTCGTCTTCGCGGTCGGCGGCTTCTCGTTTATGCTCCTGCTCAACCCGATATATTGGGTCGCATCGCTCCTTTTCCTGTTCCGCGCCCATTTCGCGGCCGCCTTACCGTCGTTTGCCGACAGGATCAGGTTTAGCGGCGAGAGCCTGCGCGAGATCGTCTCCGGATGGCGACTGCTCTACACAGAAGTAACCGATGAAAGATATTTCGGGCGCGACATGTACAACGCCACGTGGGACCTACTGTCAGGGAGGGTGAATTTTGCCGAGTACCGGGATATCCTGGCGGCTATAGACGACTGGAGCCTGGTATCGCAGATATTTTTCCCGATGGCCATAGGCTTGTTGTTCGCCAACTTCGTGTTCGTGCTGCTGGGGCTTGCGTCATGCCATCGCCGCAAGCTTTGGGACCTGCTGCCGCACGCGCTTTGCATGCCGGCGTATTGGGTGCTTATCAGCATAGGCGCCTACAAGGGGCTCTGGCAACTGCTGACGGATCCTTTCTATTGGGAGCGGACATTGCACGGGCTGACGGCGGAGGATGCTTCGGCGGTCCTTGGAGCCGGCGGCGTACGGGATCCCTCTATTGCGTGCAGCGTCTGGGGTGCCGGAGGGGGGAAGTCGAGCGTCGGAGGCGGAGGTGGCGGCGCAAGCGGCGCGCCGAATACGTCCGATTCGCCCGGGAGCAGCGCCGCTGGCGGGTAGCGGACGTCGCTCCGGGGACCGACCGGGGGCGGAGACAGGCGGAACCCTGTCTTCCGCGCCTTCGGACGGCAATCTGCCCCGCTTGAGCGAGCGCCCGCGCGATGCGATTCCGGATGCCGCCTCCTACCGGAAGAACCGCGCGGGCAGGAACGATGCCGGCAATGTGGAATTCGACATCGGCAAAAGGGTGCGTCCAGCCTACGGTGCTGCGGAGCGAAGTCTCAAGCGCAGAGGAAAGATACGGCCTTAGGCGCGGCGGAATCCGGCCCGCCGCATGGGCGGTTGCCGCCGTTCTAGGCTGCGCGGCCGCGACATGGCGCGCACCGTCCTGCTCCGGGGAAGACGGTGGTCTGGAAGATTGGCGGGATCGCGCCTACCGCCGCAGGTTCTACATCCTCGTCGCTCCCGCGCCCGCCGAAGGCGGCATCGAGCTGGTCCCCGTTCCGAACGCGGCGCGACTCATGCTCCCGAAGGACGTGTTCGGAGAGGTCGGGCCTGTCCCCGGGACGGCGCTGCTCCTCGACGGAGAAGGCTCGATCGTCCCACTCTCCATCCGTAGGATCGAGGGAACCGACCAGTTCGACGTCATTTTCCCGACCGGGAAAGCCGGCGGTCGGTTTGCGCTCTACCTAGATCCGGTCCCGGGCTCGGAACGCCGCAGATCGCAGGGCTATATCCCTTCGCCCTGTACCGCAAGGATGCGGGGGCTTACGCCGCGCGCCGAGTATCCTTCCTGGGCCAAAGGGGGGACCGCCGGCGTTTTGGAGACCATAGCGAAGATCGCGCGAGAATCCGAGCAGATAGGCGTTCGCGAGCTGCGATCTCTGTGGCTTTCATCCAATCCCTTCGGTTCGCCCGAAAAGTTCCTTGGCTGCGTCGAGGGTTTCCTGCGGGCGCCTGAAGATGGAATTTACCGTTTCCGCGCAGCGGCCGGGGGGGCGTTTTTCCTGCTGATAGACGGCAAGATGGTCATAGGCCACGAAGGCCCTCCGCCGGCAAAGGGGACGGCAGAGGCGTCGGGAAGCGTCGCCCTGTCCGCGGGCATCCACCGGCTTGGGGCGTACTGGTGGGAGACCGCTGCAGAAAGCGGCATGCGGGTTTCATGGGCGCCGCCTTCGTCGGAGGAATATCTGCCGCTCGGGGGGCGCGCGCTCGCGGAATACTTGCCGGCGATGGCGACCGCCTACGAAGAGACGGCCGGACCGGGACGCGAAGGCGGCAGGACCGCATCCAGGCGGCCGTTCGTGGATATAGAGATGCTCGGCGCCTTCCATACGCGCCGCCGCGGCTCGTATGCCGTCGCGTACGCCAAGGCGGCCGGAATGTCGCCGCAAGACGCGTTCCTATCACTGAACGGCGCGCGCGCATCCGAAGGGAAAGGGACGGGAGCGATCCTTTTCCCGCCGGGCGGGCGTGTCTCGACTGTGACGGCGTCGGCGAAAGACGGCGGAACGGCGGCGACCAGGAAACTGCGGATCCCTCCCCTTTTCCCCGATTCGATCCCGCTGGACGCCGAGATACTAATAAAAGGCATGCCTGTCTTCCTTTATGAGGATGAAACGGCGCGCATACATCTGGAAGTCCGTCCCGGAGAGGGGGGCGCTTCTGGGCTCGTCCTTTCTTATTCCGCATCTCCTGTAGGCAGCGATCCGGAATGGCGAGGAGTTATCCCGTTGCTCCCTGGCGAAGAAGGCACAGCCAAAGCGAGGCTGGATATAACTCCGGACAGGCTGTCGCATGGAAGGATGTTTACGATATCGCTCGAACTTTGCGGAGTCGCAAACGACACGATCAGGCTGGCGGCGCTGCACTCCCGCGGAGTTTGGCCGGAAGTATCGGCGGCGCGGGACGGCCTGCGCCTGCCTGCAGCTGCCGGCAGGCCGCCGGCGCCTTGGCTCGAAGGATCCGAGGGTGCGTTGGTATTGGCGGCTGTTCCGCGCGAGGACGAGGCGGAATACAGAAGGATGGCCGTCATAAAAAGGATCCGGGCGGCGATCGGGGCCCGGGACTCGCGGCTGATTTTCATCGGCGATCCGCTCGCCCCTACTGATCATGGAAAGGCCGCGGCACATGGGCGCGCTCGGGAGGTTCCGGCCATGTCCGAGGGTTCCGCCGCGGCGGCTGCGGTCCGACCGTACGCGGGGCTGGATGCAAGGCTGAGGGATCGCGTCGGCCCCGAA
>CALKMO010000008.1 GCA_937991785.1 uncultured bacterium
GGCCGTTTTTTATCTCTGCCTCGGACTCGGCTGTTTAGCCAAAGGGCCTTTTATCGGAACGCTGCTGCCGCTCGGAGTGGCGGCGGCGTGGCGGGCGGCCGAGACCGGGGCTCGCGGTCTCCGGCGCGATACGGAATGGACCTGGGGCCTCCCGCTCTGCGCGGCGGTAGGCTCTTCGTGGTATATCGCAGCAGGGGCCGCCGGATATTGGAACGAAGTGGCGGATTTCATATTGCACCAGAACCTGGACCGCGTGCTTCGCCCCTTCGACCACCAGGAAGCCGGCCATTACTACCTGAAGACGTTCCCGATGT
Organism: uncultured bacterium; assembly: GCA_937991785.1. GTDB lineage: Bacteria > Planctomycetota > SZUA-567 > H5-PLA8 > CALKMO01 > CALKMO01. Next base: position 315 of record CALKMO010000008.1, read on the forward strand.
TGTTCGCGCCTTGGATCCTGTTTGTGCCTGCGGTTGCGCGAGAAATCGCTATCGAGGGAAAGCTCCAATGGGGACGACTTCCCGCCGCCGCCGCGGCGTTCGCTGTGGCATTCCTTGCCGCCTCTATTGCAGCGGGGGCGCCATCCCGCGGCCATCCGCCCGGCCCGATGTACGGCCTGGCAACGCTGTCGCTGTGCCTTTCCGCCGCAGCAGCGCTTCTCTGGCTGAGGCCGGTATGGCGCAATCCTTGTTTCCTCCCGCTCGTATGGTTCGCGGCGACCTTTCTGGCGCTGACGGCGGCCGGGAGCAAGAGGGGTTTTTATCTCCTGCCGCTTTTCCCGCCTGCCGCACTTTTGACGGCGTGGGCACTGGTCCGGCTCGATGACCGCCTTCATGCCGCCGCCTTCAGTTCGACGGGAACGACCGCTAAGGCACCCGGCGGCAACATAGATTGGCGAAACGCAGGAGCGGCCGGTCCGCTCGGTAGCGCGGAGGGGAACTGCGGAACAGAGGGGGAAGGGTGGGGCAGGGAAGGGGAGATCGGCCCCGACCGGGCGGCTCCAGAGCGTGCGGCAGCGAACAACGGCGTTCGGAGACTTCGCCCCGATGGATGGGATGCGAGGCTGTCCGAATGGCCGCTGATGGCCTTAGCCGGGCTCGTGTGCGCAACTCCGTTTCTGGCTTTCGTATTCAGGGAGTCTTTAGGATCCCCGGAGGAAAGGCATATGTTCCTCGGCTTCCTACCGGTTTACGCCGCGATAGCCGGCATCGGCGCGGTCGGGACGGCGTTTTGCGCATTGAAAAAGGCTCCGGCGCCAGGCACATACGCAACCGCGGCAGCCATGATCGCCGGCATATGCTGGACTTACGCTGCCGTGGCGCCGAGTCTCGATTCGCTCCGCGGTACCGCCGCCTTCTGCGGCAAGGTCAAACAGGCCGTTGGCGAACGCCGGCTTTTCGCCTTCGCGTACCCTCGCGAAGCCGAAATCGTATGGTACCTCCGAAAGACCGTGTCCGACCCGGTGCGCGAGGCAGGGATCGGAGACGAGATGCGGCGCATAAAAAGAATGGCGCCGGCCGATAGGGCGGCCAAAAGATCTTCCGTCGCCGGACTTCGCCGCAAGGCGTTATCGGCCGCAGGGCGGAACGGGCCATGGGCCGTCATCATGACGGCCAAGGAATACGCGGAGATATTCCCGGAAGCGAAAATGCCGGAGTCGTGGCGGCTCCTGGCTCGTCTGGAATACAGGGGCGAGAGCGTATATATCGTAGGATCCGACGGCGATCGCCCGCTGGACGCGGCGCCTACTAGCGGCGGGCAGGGAGTCGGCCGGACGTGAGCAGGAAATCCCGAACGCAGGAGGGGCCTCCGGGGCGGAGTTCAGCCGGCGGCGGCGGTCAACAACCGCAGCAGCTCAAGGCGGGAATGACGGCAGCACGGAGAGTCACATGAAGGTACTCCTAACCGGCGGATGTGGATTTCTCGGATCGGAGATAGCTTCGCGTCTCGCCGCAGCCGGTTGCGATGTATGCCTTTATGACGCATTCCTTTGCTTCCTGGAATCGAAAGAAGGGCGGAGCAGACACGAATTTCTCCGTAGGATGCGCCTGAGAAAATTGGAAGGCAGGGCAAGGATCGAACGCGGCGATGTCCGCGACGGGAAGCGCTTCGCCGAGGTGCTGGCCGATTTCGCGCCGGAATGCGTCATTCACCTGGCGGCTGTGGCAGGAGCGAAGGAGTGCGCGGCCATGCCCGACGAGGCGGTCAGCATCAATATAGACGGGACGCGGACGGTCCTGCACGTATGCAAGGAAGCCGGATGCGTCAGGAAGTTCGTATTTGCTTCATCAAGTTATGTTTACGGCCATTTCGCGGCAGATTCGGTTGACGAGGAACTCCACCCGTTGGAGCCGGTCGAGATCTACGGGCAGACCAAGCTTGCGGGTGAGATACTGGTGCGGGCATGGGCGGAAGCGGGCGCCTTTTCGCGGGTCATAATTCGCCCATCGTCCGTATATGGCTACGGAGACGGCAACGGGCGAATAACCCAGATATGCGTTGAAAATGCGCTGCGCGGGAAACCGGTCGTCCTGCACGAAGGCGGAGAGTCTAGGCTCGATTTTACACACGTGTCGGACGCCGCCGAAGGTTTCGTCTTGGCGGCGCTTCGGCGTGAGGCCGATGGCGGGATTTTCAACGTGACGAGGGGAAGGGCAAGGAGCGTAGCCGAATTCGCAGGTGCGGTGCGTACGCTATGCCCGGCGATGCGGATAACTGCAGGGGGAAGACCAGATGCCGCGCGTCCTAAGAGGGGAACGCTTTCCATAGCCAGGGCGCGCCGCTTGCTAGGCTACGATCCGAAGATTGACATCGAGGAAGGAGCTGCTCTATATATAAAAGAAGCAATGGCCGACCCGGAGCTGCAAACCAACCAACCCCTTAGAACGTAAAAGCGACGGGAGGCCACATGGGATGGAGCGCCCCGTATAGAAGGCTTTCGTAATCCACGGAACGCGGCGCCGGCGCGTTCCAGAGGCGCCGGTGCGGTTATTCGACCGCGCAGCTTGACGATGCGATGATGGCAAGGAGAGCTTAAGAATGGAAGCGCGCGGCGATCCAAGAGGCGAACCATGGATACCTCTATGTATCCCGGACACTGGAGACGAGGAGGCCGCAGCCGTCGCCGAGGTGCTAAGATCGGGACGTCTGTCGGACGGCCCGGCTAACCGCGAGTTCGAGGAGCTTTTCGCACGCTACACGGGGGTAAGATACGCCGTTTCCCTGAACAGTTGCGCATCGGCGCTGCAATTGGCTATGATGGCGGCCGGGATCCGCGGGGAGGTTGTGTTGCCGAGCTTCACGTTCACGGCGACGGCCAACGCGATCGTGGCGGCGGGAGCTACTCCGGTCTTTGCGGACATCGAAAGGTCAACGTGTTGCCTGTCGCCGGATACCGTCGGGGCTGCCGTCGGGCCGCGCACCGAGGCCGTAGTCGTCGTCCATTACGCCGGCCAGATGGCCGACATGGACCCGATCCGCGAAATATGTTCGCGCAAAGGGTTGCTGCTGATAGAAGATTCGGCCCAGACCCTCGGCGGCACATACAAAGGATTGCACCCGGGCAGCTTCGGCACAGGCTGTTTCTCTTTCTATCCTACGAAAAACGCAACGACGGGCGAAGGCGGAATGCTTGCGACCAACGACGCGGCGATGGCCGACAAGGTCAGGACGATGGCTTCCCACGGGATACCGCGCCGCGTCGAGGGATCGGCCGGTTCGTCAGTGTATGCCTATGCCGACGGCAAACGGCCGCCGTGGCGGCGCGAAGCCGTGGCGGCCGGATTCAATTTCCGAATGAGTTCCATATTGGCGGCCGTCGGAATAGTCCAGTTGCGCAAGCTCGACGCCATGAACTGCGCGCGCCGCCGCATCGCCGATTTCTACTCGGCATCGCTTCCAAGAGATATCTTCGAACTCCCGGTCGAAGCCCCGGGTCGAACGCACGCCTTCCAGATGTATACGATCAAGGTCAAAGGAATATCGCGCGACGCGTTCGTGTCGCAAATGCTTAGCAGAAACATAGGCGCCAGCGTCCATTATGACCCGCCCGTTCACAGACAGCCGTACTACCAGGATGCCATCCGATCCGGCCGAGCGATCGTCTCCGGCCCGCTCGATATGACCGACCAAGTGGCTAAAAGCATCGTGTCGCTGCCCATATATCCATCCATGACTCAGGAACAAGCCTACCGCGTCGTCCGTGTCGCGATCGAGTGTGCGAAGGCCGCCGCGTCGCCGCGATATCAGCGGTTTTGAGCGAAATATCCGAATTTTAGGGAAAGGTCCACGGGCGCAGGGGCTTTCGAAACGGCCGCCGAATTCCTCCATGCCAAGCGCGATTGGTCATATGTCCCGTTCGAGCCGGGGGGGCTATTCATCCTACCCCCCCCTAACGTCCGATAATATATGTTATGTATAGTTGTTTCAGAGAGAGAGGGGGGGATCGGAAAGCCCCCCCGGGTACGAGATCCGGTTCAGCATGTGCTTGCCGCGGGAAGACTTATCCGACCACCCAACGCCCAACCGGCAGCCGTTTCAGGAAGCTTTCGGCTATAAGGCAGGCGACGGCTAGGACGAGGAACAGCCGCGTTATGTCTCTCTGCTTCTTTGCGTCGGATTCTCCCTTCGTCTCGTACCCGGTTGGGGCCTGATCCGTCGGCGCCGAGCGTCCGATATCCGATGCGCGTTCGTCAAGCACTGAGACGGCTATGGGGCCGAGGTCGGTATCGTGGACGCCGGGCCTATCGAACATGCAGACGACCGTTTTCCCGCCGTCGGACAAGCGGATTGGCGTTCCGGTACGATAGGTCTCGAAGCCGGCCTTGCCCCTTAGCAACCGAGCCTCTTCGACGAACCTCGCCGCCAGTATCGGCCAGCTCGGGCGTTCAGCCCAACCGCTTGATGCCGGGTCAAAGAATATGGCGAGCCTCGGCCAATCGCCGAAGTAATACCTTCCGATCAGGACCCCTCCGCCGCGATCTTCCGGAACCGCCAGCAGCACCTTCGCTGCGCCGATAAGATTGACCCTTCTCGGATCCCGCACAAAGATCGCGGTCAGTTCCGCCAACCCGCGCGTCAGCGAGTCGGGTTCCGCCGGCACTGGCGACAGCCAACCGCGTTCCGCATCAGACCTTGCATCAAAAGGGCCGAACCCGGAGGGAGGGTTCACGATGAGTTCCGGCCGGTGCCATTCCCGCTTAGGGGCGCATCCGACGAACACCAGGATGTCGGCCAGAGAATCGGCGGAGAGGCGCTCCTCGCCGTCCATCCCTGCGATCTCCTTATGGAGCCCCGGCAGGACATCTAGTATCCGATTCACGGCGGCGTTTTCGCGGCCGATCATAAGCACGCGCAAGGGTTCGTCCGACCTCGCTTGTACGTAGGCGATATCGTCCTCGGGTACTGCATCCGGCCCGGCGTCCGGCTTTATCCGACCGGCCAGGAGCGTGGCCTTTCTCGCATCAACCGACAGCGCGACCCCTCCCCTGCCGCCGGCGCCGATTCGCCAGCGCCCTCGGACCGGCGGGGCAAACGGCGCAAGGTTTGCCTTTTGCTCTCCAGCACCCCCTTCAGGAACGGCAGCTAGAATCTCCGCATCCCCCGACTCTTCGCCGCCGGAAAAGTTCCGTATGCCCAACCACACTTCGTGCCGGCCGTCCGGAAGCCTCTTCGGAACGAAGGATACGACCGCCACGTTGCGCGGTTCTTCTTCCCCGACGCTGATGAAACGACCCGGAAACGGTCGGATATTCGGAACCGGATCCTTCGCTCCGATCCACACCAACCCGCCTCCGCGGCGGCGGCAGGCGTCAAGCGCCATGTCGAGGGCGGAACGGCCGTTCGAGGCACAAAAAACGGTCGAGATCTTCCTCAGGGCGGCCAGACAGGCGGCGGGATCCAATGGCCTGCCTCCCGCCAAATCAGCCGTCGGCGCGGTAACTATCAGGGACACGGCGTCGGAGCCGGTCAGGCTCGAAACTACCGCCGCAGCCTCGTCCAAGGCTCGATCCAAGCGCGTCCGTCCATCCGCGCACGTCGCGCGCGATGGGAGGCTGTTATCCACAACCAAAGCCATATGCCTTCGCGGCGGCGCAGCCGAGCCGACCAGAGGAATGGACGCCGCCAGAGACGCGGCGCCGGCTCCGATCAGCAGGAGCATAAGCGAAGCGTCCAGCGGCGGACGGCGCGACCGAGGCGGGGGCTGCAGACGCGCCATTCTCGCCCACACGATGATGCTGGGCGCCACGATAAAGCGCCGCCTTCTCTCGAAAAGCCGCAGCACTATTATCGCAATGAGAGAAAACGCCAAGTACAGCGCGTAAGGATGTGTCGAGGCGATCTCCATGTCCATAACTTACCGCCGGCTTCCGCCTCTGCCAAGCTCAGCGAAAGGATCGGAGTACGGTTGAAGGCGATGCTCGAACTTACTCGGGTGCCTGGTACATACGCAACCGGAGCCTATCTGGGATGCGAAGCCTTTTCGGTCCGCAGGAAAGCAGCGGCCAAGCATCCGGACCAGCTTACGTCCGCGAACTCCAGCCGCCGAACCGTCCCGTCAACGGGAAGTCCGCCGCCTGACCGTATCCGTGCGCGCTGATCTTAAGCGCAAACGGACATTGCCTCCGCTTGTACTCGGCCGCATCAATCCCCGCCGCGACGCGCTCGACCATATCCCTCTCGATCCCGGAAGCTGCGATTTCCTCCGGCGTCTTGCCTTCCTCAAGATAAGCGTTCAATACCCGGTCGAGCAACGGGTATTCGGGAATGGTGTCCGAATCCTTCTGGCCGGGGCGCAGTTCGGCGGACGGGGGTCTTGTCAGCGTGTACTCGGGGATGATGCCCTTCCCCGAGCGGGCGTTGAAGTACCGCGCGAGGCGATAGACCTGTTCCTTCAACAAGTCCCCTATGACCGCCACCGCGCCGCAGCTGTCGCCGTAGAGCGTGCAGTAGCCCATCGCTCCTTCGGACTTGTTGCCGGTATTGAGCATCGCCAGGCCGTACTTATTTGCCAGCCCCATAAGGAGCAGGGCGCGCAGCCTGGCCTGCAGATTCTGCTCCGGCAGGTCTCCAAGCGGCCCTTCTCCGGCCGATCTGAAAACTTCCCTGGCGAGATCGAACATGCCGGTTATGGGCATCGTCACAAGGCGGATGCCGAGCGCTCCGGCCAGCGCCCGCGCATCCCTTACCGACTCCGAGCTGGTATACGGACCGGGGAGGACTGCGCCGATGACCCTGCCGGCGCCGAGCGCTGAGACGGCGATGCAAGCGACCAAGGCTGAATCCACGCCGCCTGAAAGGCCAAGCACCGCGCCCTTGAGTCCCGTGCGTTCAACGTAATCGCGAAGTCCAAGTACAAGCGCCTCGAATATCTCCTCCTCTTCGCAATCGGGCCTGCGCGCCGATGGCCCCGAACACGCCCCTCCGGCCCCCACATCCAACACGAGCAGGTCCTCGGCGAATGCCTTGGCCGACGCCGCAAGCCTGCCAGATGCATCGAAGGCGGAAGATCGCCCGTCGAATATCGCCCCGCCGTTTCCGCCAACTTGATTGATCCATATGACCGGCAAGCCCGCCCCTGCGGCCGCGCCGGAAAGCGCCGCTTCTCTCGCAGCGGCCCTGCCGACGGCGAACCGCGTGGAGAACATCAGGACCATCGCTTCGGCTCGCTCCGGGCGGCATTCCAGACCCATGGCGAAAACCGCTCGGCCGCTCCCTATTGCCACTGGGACCGACGGCGCGCCGGCCCTTGCCGCGACCTCAAGCTCCCCACAGTCCGGCCGGATCAGCACAGCCGCGCCGCCCGGGTATATCGAGTCGCCCTCGGCGCCGGATCGTTCGAGTGGAAGCGCGCCGAGCCCCCCGCCGGAGCCCTCCGCCGCGATCGTTCCGACGACGACGGGAATACGGCAGCCCTCGGAACGCAATCTGTCGCGCAGGGCCGTAAGAGCGGCTGCCGCCGCCCGGCGGAAATGCCTCCGCGCGACCAGGCCGCCCAAGGGATAGCCGGTCAACGCCATCGCGCAGGTAACCATGACGTCGGCTCCGGCGCGGCCGGCCTCCGCCGCGGCCCGCGCGATCCGCTCGGCGTTGCCCCCGAAATCTCCAGCCGTCGGATTCAGCTGGGCTACAGCCACGCGAAACGGCATCTCATCGCCTCTCCGTCATCCACTTCGCGGCCGCGAGGCACAACGCACGGGCCGACTCCAACTTGGCCCCGCGATCCGCCAGCTCCACCAGCGTTCTATGCTCCTCCTCGATGTTCCGTCCCTTGACGGCGTCCCTGGCCAGAAAGATCTCGCCGATTCCAAGCGTCAAGCACCGGTCCACGAACGCCCGTACGGTCCCCTCGGTCGCGACTCCGTAAACGACGATCCTGTGAGGCTCGATCTCGCGCAGGAGCGTCTCGGTAGCCGGGTTGCCGAACGGATCGTCCGCCGTTTTTTCGACCACGACCTGACCGCCCCGCGAACGCCATTCCTTCATATTGACCCAAGGCCGCCTGCGCCCGGATGCCGGTATCAAAAAGGCTCTCCGGTCCCAGGTATCCGGCACCTTCTCCTGTCCTCTCGTGCCGATCACACAATGTGCAGGCAAGGTCCTGAACTGCGGGTCATCCTTAGCGTGGGCGTCGCAGGAGGCAAGCACGGGGATCGCGAGGTCGCGAGCTGTCTCGGCTAGTTCTCTCAATCGGCTGCGTATTGTCGCGGCATCAGGCACCGGATATGCGCCGCCTGGCTCGATGAAATCCCGTTGCGTGTCGGCGTCGAAGAAGACTATAGGAAACACTCTACGGACCCCCCGCTGCCGAGGAGATACGGGGTTTGGGCGGGGAATCGCGCCGGCCTCCGCACGTTTCCCGCCACTGGCTTCAGGTTCCGTTTGCGGCGGCCGCCACGTCAGGACTTGAATTCAAGGGGCGGCGTTCTCGACAAGCGTATCCCGGTCCACGTAGCGGCGCAGAAATTCCTCGACGCCTCGCTTAAGGGTCATTGCCGCATGTGGACATCCGCAACAGGCCCCTCGCAATCTAACCGTTACCGTCTTGCCTTCTATACGGATGATCTCGATGTCTCCGCCATCCGCAGCCAGCATCGGCCTGACGCGAGAGGCGATGACATCTCGGACCTTATCCTCAAAAGAAAGATCTCCCCTTCCCTCCCCTTCCCCGCCGCATCCGCACGAGCATCCGCGTGCGCCTCCTCCCCCTGCCCCGTCGGTCATCATCCCCTCCCCTGCTCCGCCCGCCCTGCGCACCGCTTCTCGAAGCGGCCGCAGCAAACGCGCCGCGCAAAAAAAGACGTCAACCGTCCAGATCGCCGCGACCCGAAACAATCCTGTCCACAAGCTTGTACTTCATCGCCTCGCCAGCGTCTAGCCAAAAATCCCTGGTGGCATCCGAAACTATCTTGTCGGGCGGAACTCCGATCTCGTTCCCTATTATCTGGGCGGCACGCTCTCTAAGCTTCAGCATTTCCTTGGCGGTTATCTCTACGTCGGAGGCCTGCCCGAAGGCCGATGTCGAAGGCTGGTGCATGAGGAACCTTGCGTTCGGCGTCGCAAAACGCATCCCGCGCCGAGCCCCCACGTAAATGATCACCGCCGCACTCGCACAAAGCCCGCTCGCCACGCAACGTACCGGCGGACGCACAAATTTGATCATGTCGTACAGTGCCAGCCCGCAATCGGCGCTTCCTCCGGGCGAATTGATGAAAACCGTGATCGGCCTTGAACGATCCGCCTGGTCCAGTACCAACAGCCGCGCCATGACGTTCCGAGTCAACCGGTCGTCTATCGGCTGGGATATCAGTATCGTCCTGCTCTCGAGGAGCTTCGAGTCCAGCCCGTGCCTCTCCCTGATGTCTTCGATATCTTCTATGCTTTTTTCTTCCATCCGCATCATCCGTTTCCCCCTCTTCGACTCGCCTCCCTGTCCTTCCTGCGTCCCTTCCAACCGCCCGGGCCGCAGGGCGCGGCGTATCCGCAGTATCCCGGAAGGCCGACATTCCGTGCGCCGGCTACGCGAAATCCTCTGGCGCATCGGGGCATTCGACCGCGCGGGATTCTACAATGTCGCCGACCTCCGACAAGCGCGTTGGCGCCGGAATCAAAGCTATCCATCAAAGTCCCATCCCGCCTCTTGCGCGAGGCGAGCGCAGCACCGGTCGGGCGCCGGAGGCCAGCCGGCATGGATCTCGGGTCGCACGCCCTCCCCGAGTTAAAAAAGGCCTCGACGTCGAATCGCGACGGCGGCCCCATAAGCAGGCAAGCACTATCGGGAAACATGCCGGCCGTTCGGAGATACCGGAAAGCCGATCGTATGCAAGGCGGACCACGCGAGCCGATTCATGGCGGCGCCTGGATCAGAGATTGCCGCCCGCTTTCTTCTGAAGTTCCAGTATCTTCCGGTTCAGCTCCGCTATCGCATCGGCGGCTTCGCGCTGACGTAGCTCCTGTTCCTCGCGCAGCTTGATCAACTCTTTCTCGAAGCGCCCAGCCTGATAAGTGTGGAAGATGAACATAATCCCGCCGCCGAGCAAGAAGGCTATCAGGAACGCCCCCACGGCGCTGACATTCGCCCGCAATGAAGTCTTGCCATCGGATTCGGCCATCCCCTTGCCCTCCGTGCGATATCCCATTCCAGTATCGGCCGGCCCGCTCTGCCATGCCCGACCCGAACGGCGATAGCGGGGATCCCCCGCGACGCCCGGCCCCATAAACGCTTAGCCATTACTATCAACCTTATATACCGTCTACGCGCCGCAGTCAAATGGGACAACCTTAAGGCGATATTTCGTCGGGACCGCGCTCGGGAATGGCCTTCAGGTCCTTCGGGCGTTCCCCGGAGTCGGGATCGAAACCGTTTTTCCGCAGCTCGTCCTTCAGCTTGTTCACAAAATCCGAGTTGAGATCAAAACCCATGTCTCGGAGGGTCTTGACCTCCTCCCACGCGCTGAAGATCTGCTCCATGCCGTAGTACGCAAGCGCCAGATCGCGATGGAGAGCCGGTTCGCGCACGTTGAGCTTAGCGACGCGCTTGCGGCACGCCTCCAGCGCGTCTATGGCGCCTTGGTAGTCCCTTTTCAGGAGGCGGTGGCGCCCAAGCCGCCAGAGGGGTTGCCATGTGGATTCATCCCTGTCCATTCCGACGGCCTTGCGATACCACGCCTCCGCCTCGGGCCGCTTGCCCATCGCTTCGTACACCTGCCCGACGTTCATATAGGGATGGACCAACTCCGGCGCGATGCTTATCGCCACATGGAAGGAATCGTACGCGTCGAGGAAACGTCCCTGGTGGAGGTAGGCCAGTCCAAGGTTGTTGTGGTAATCCGGAATGCGCGGGTCCTGCGATATCGCGTCCGTGAAATAATACTGGGCGCCGCGCGGGTTGCCCGACCGGAGAGCGTTCAGACCCAGCGTGTTCTGCATCCTGGCCCGCTCCTCCTTCGTGGCTGAGAAGCCGCGTTCGTATTTTTTCATGAACTCATCGCCTTCCTCGTCCCACCACCTGCGCCATTCCCTGTAGTTCTTGTAACCGAAGCTGCGGCCGGTAATCCGAACCAGCGAGCCGTGTGCATACAGTTGCACCCAGATGTCGTTATCCTTGAGGGCTTCGATCAACGGGACGACGGCGGCGGGGTTGCCGAGCTGGCCGAGCATCTGCGCGGATACTTTTCTTACCTCAGGGTCTCCGGACTTAAGGTTCTTTATGTGCGTCGCTACCGCCTTTTCGGTCCCCTTGAACGGAGCGTCTATCTTATCGCGGACCCTCCGCCACGTGCAGCCCGTGCTCCCGACAAGGATCGCGGCGCACAATGCGGCCGCTGCGGACGCGCGCATCCTGGCGTAACGTTCCATGCCAATCTCCTGCCCAGAACGGCCTCGCGAGGTCGGCCCTTGATTCTCCAACCGCGCTTCCGTACGGCCTTAGCCATTCGGCCGTGTCCCATAAACAGAACGACGCGGGGCAATGTTAAGGCGTGACGGAAACCTCGGCAAGCGAGACAAAGTCCGAATCGTCTCCGATTTTCCCGCATGGCCTGATGCAGGCCGCCTTGCGGGGGGATGGAACAGAGGGCGGATGGGGAGACATTATTGATCAAGCCGAGCGGCCGGCGCAGTAGGGGCGGGATCGCTCCGCCCTGCGACTTAAGTATCCGGATACCTGCGCGTTTTTCAGAACAAGGCTTGCCGCGGGGCTTTCGCTCAGGCTCGGCGCCGGCAATATCCAATAGGAAGAATCTAAGCGCAAGGAGGAGACGCATACACGCGATGCCGAGCCGTCGGCAGCAACCGCCTGGCCCTCTCCGCCGGATCGCATGACATCTTCGAATTCACTTCCATGCGCCCACCTTACCCTTCCGCGCCGGGCTTGGCACTTGACAACAGGATTAGCCGACGGTCTACTCCGATGCAAGCGGAGGAAGAAACCGGCATCCTCCTTGGGGAGCGCGGGGAGCTCGGAGCCGGACATGTCGGCGGCTGGAAGCGGGCGCATCAGATACCTACGGCCATGATGGCGATCATATCGGATATCCACGGCAATTACGAGGCTCTCCAGGCTGTCCTGGAAGACATAGATTCCCTCAACATCAAGCAGATCGTATGCCTCGGCGACGTGGTCGGTTACGGGCCGGATCCGGTGGAATGCTTGGAGATAATCCAAAAGATCTGCCGTCTGGTGATCCTAGGCAACCACGAAGAGGCTGTGCTCAAGGGCTGCCCGCCGAATTTCAACCCCAAGGCGAAGCGTGCCATAGACTGGACGCGAAGGATCTTGCTCGAGGACGGCGTGCCGCGAGACGTCAGCGAACAGCGCCGCAAATGGATGGATTCGTGTACGACGCAAACCCGCATCGAGGGAGTGACCTACGTGCACGGGTCGCCGAGGGAACCGACGCGAGAGTATGTGACGCCGCGGGATGCGATGAATAAGCAGAAGATGAAGGAGATATTCGCCCACTTGGAAGATTACTGTTTCTGCGGCCACACGCACACGCCGGGGGTTTTTTCCTTGGATGGATTCACGCATCCGAGCGATCTTTTCGACCTATACATGCTCGGGACAGACGAAAAATGCCTGATAAACGTCGGATCGGTCGGTCAACCTAGGGATGGCGATCCGCGCGGGTGCTATGTGACTTTTGATGGAGATACGGTATTATGGCGGCGAGTAGAATACGATGTAGAGAAAACGATCAAGAAGATATATGATAACCCGGAACTTGACGACTTTTTGGGCGACCGCCTGCGGGAGGGGAGGTAGAAAGCCGCGGAGACGCCGGGCGTCCGGCCCGAGCCTTTACTTGGCGTAGTTAGGTTTCGGGACGAGCGCCTCCCAGTCGGGACGGGCTCGAAACGTTTCGGCCGCTTCCGGAACCGTGGATCGCCGCCGGTTGCGTCCGGTTGCACCTTCGTGGGATGCCCATGCGCCAAGCGATAATCTCCGACATCCATGCCAACCTGACGGCTCTTGAGGCCGTCATGGACGATATACGCAAGCAAGGCGCTGACGAAATCGTCTGCCTAGGAGATATAGTCGGCTACGGCCCGGACCCGCTGGAATGCGTAGACATCGTGAGGATGCACTGCAAGTGGTGCATCTGCGGCAACCACGACGCGGCGCTCTTCATGACCCACCCGATCGGGTTCAACAAGTACGCCAGAGAGGCGATAGAGTGGCATAGAAGTCTGCTCCTGCCCGGCTTTTTCAGTCTCCCCAGCAAGTTCGACCGCTGGAAGTGGCTCGAGTCGCTCCCGGATCGCAAGATCGAAGGCGACCGGATGTTCGTCCACGGCTCGCCGCGGGATCCCGTGATGGAGTACGTAGGCGAGGAAGACGTGGTGGACATGGGCTTCGGCCCGTCGGATAAGATCATACGCATATTCGAGATGATCGAAAGGGTGTGCTTCATAGGGCACAGTCACAAGCCCGGCGTGGTTTCCGAAGACTACAAGTGGCTCAAGCCGACGGACCTGGAGGATTACGAGTTCAAGATGCCGGAAAAAGGCAAGGTGCTGGTCAATATCGGTTCGGTCGGACAGCCGCGCGACCGCATCAAGGACTCCTGCTATGTCATATTCGACGGCGAGAAAGTGCTTTTCCGCAGGATTCCATACGACGTAGAGAAGGTCCGGCGGCGGCTCTTGGAAAATCCCCGTTTGGATCAGAAGCTAGGCGACCGCCTCTTGCAAGGAAGCTGACGGGCGGTTCCCGACCGGATTATGTGCACCTCCACCCGCGCGTTCCGGCCGCCGCGTCCGCATGGCGAAACGAGGAAGCGAGTCGCCGTTCGCGGCGCATGCGTGCCCAAGGATTCGTTCGTCCGCCCGCTCGTCAGGCGGTCGGCCTTATGAGAAGCGCACGAGTTGAGCGAGAAGCGCGAGGTGCCGGACATGCGCGTCAAGCCTTCGATACGATCCGTAGGGCGAAAGACTTCCGGTATCGGCGCGGGCAAGGCTGTTCGCGCCGCGCACGCCGGCCTGGTGCCGGCCGTTATCGAAGAGCTGCGTGGCGGTTCCGGGCGGCACAAAGTGAGCCTCCGGCCGCTAAAAATCGAAAGGCTCAGCGATATCCCGCCGTTCTGGCCGGCCTTTTACGGTTACGTGCCCGGTACAAGAAACCCGGCGGACGGCGAGCCGTGCGACTGCCTGGTGCTCGGCCGTTTCCGAGCCGTCCGCGGCGCATTGGTGCGCGTCCGCCCGGTTGCGTTGATGTTCAGAAGGGACGGCGATCACAAGATACTGGCCGTGCATCCGGCAGACCGTCGCCTCGGAAGCGCCTGCGACCTGAAGGACATCCCCAGGCTGGAACTGACGCGCTTGCGCGATGCTTTCAGGCCCTACTTCAGATTGGGGCCTTGGAGGGGAGCTTCAGTCGCCGCCGAATTCCTCGCCGCATGCGGGTTCAAGAAGTAACGACTTCGCCGCGGAGCACCCCGGCGCGCAGGCCCTTTCTCAATTCAGCTGACGCATGATGCGTTCGACCTTTTCCATATCGTTCGGATGCGGATTCTGAACAACCTTGATCCCGGTCGAACCGTCGAAGATCCAGGAAAGCTTTGCATCCTTGAGCAGATCGCGGAGGGCGATCCCCAAGGGCTGCCTGACCGCCTTCCCCGACAGGTTCACCCTGGCGTTAGGCGGAAGGCTGATCTCGATCTTCGTATCGCAAAGGGCCGAAAGGAGCGCCGCCGCGTCGCTTACAGGCGTATCCGAAAAGTTGAACGTCACGGGCTTCCGAACCAGCAGCAGCAGCCTTTCCTCCTCCTGGCTCATGCGGACATCTATCGCCCAAACCTCAATCAGGTTCGACGGGAACCTGCCGGGCTTGGCCAACATCCTGCCGAATATCTGTATCCTGTCGCCTACGGCGAGAGACTCCAGGCGCCTGCGGACGCCGTCGTAGTCATACCTCGCGGCCAGGACGCCATAGAAAGAACTCGGCTTGCTCTTCGCTAATTGTCGATGCGCGTCCCTCGCGCGTTCGGAATAAACAAACGGATGCAAGCAACTGAATCTTTCGGATGCGACCTTCATCGCGATCCGATCCTCCGACGACAGGCTCTCGTCTTTCCCCCCGTACGCGACCCACGTCAGGATCCATTCGCCGTCGTATTTTTCGGGCATCGCCGTCAGTTCGGTCGCCGATACGACGGGACTGGTCAGCTTTAGCGATCTCATGTCTCCGATTTCCACCGCGGCGGAGGATGCCTCGACAAGGTATCCTGCGTATGCAGCTCCGCCCGAAGTCAATTCCAGGGCGTAGCAACATAGGAACAGGGCCCTCTGTTCGCTCTTCATCTTTCCCCAAAGCGCCCGGACGTTCGCGAACTCCGGCGCCCCCGCGAAATTCCTGTCCACAGGCATCGCACGCAAAAGATCCCTGAGCGGTTGAGTCGCTCCGTATCGCGGCTTTTCGCCCGGCGGAAGCTTCAACTTCAACCCGGAGGCCACGTCGTTCATGGTCAGACAGGCCAGTATGAAATCTTCATGGTCGCGGCCGTGCGCTATTCCGCCCATGTTTTTTACTTGTTCCTGGATGTCCTTGGGGAGATTGGCGAGCGAAACGGTGGTGCCGGCGCAGCCCGGGCAACGCCACATCTTCGCGCCGCGGCATACCGGGCACGCGTCCTGCACGCGCCTTTCGGGAACCGGTTCGCCCAAGATCGTCTTGTGGGCCGGTATCACGCGCTCGACCGTTCCCTTGCCGCCGCACTTGTAGCATGTCGCCCATCCCGAGCAACCGGGGCACTGACCGCAGAATTCGACGGTTGCTGCCGATACCCCCTTTTCTCCGGAGCCGGCCGCGGCCTCGTCGAGTTTCGCCCGCACCTCGGCCAGTTTCTCAAGCACGTCCGCTTCGCTCGCCCCGCGCCCCACGGAACCGACCGTCATTTCGTACGCGTATTCCAGCTCGCTCTTGGCTTCGGCCAGCCTGCCGGCTGCCAAGGCCTGCATTGCGTGATCCAAGGCCGCCGAGCGCCTGGCCTCGATGGCTCTCCGCAGATCGCGCGCCTTAATCCCGGCGTCCGCGTCATTGAACCTGAAGGCCACATCGTCGTACAGCTTTATCGCCCTCTTCGGCTCGGACTTCTCCAAAAGGCCGGCCAGCTTCATCTTGGCATTCTTCAGCAGCGGGGAGGCCATTCCGATCACTTGTGTCAATAGATGTTTCGCCTCCTTTTCGAACCCGTTTCCGATGCACCACATCGCCAGATCGTAGTGCCCCTTAGCGTCGTCCGGAGCCAGCGCCTTAAGCCTCTTTTCGTATATTTGGAGCGGCGAATCGGTCTTCTCGACCTTGAGCACCTCGTCCTTGCGGACCTCTATCGTCATCCCGGTTTTCGTGCGGACTGCATAGGAATCGCCCCTGTCCCTGACCTCGCCTTCTATCACGCGGCCGTCCTGAAGGTAGACGAGATCGGCAAGAACAGACGCGCAGCTTACGAGCCCGCACAAGGCGGCGAATAATGCGACCGGCGCGTTCCTGCTCCGATTCGTCAATTCCCCGGTGCAATGTCCGGCAGGCACGGCGGCAGGGAATATTTCCGCCGTCCGGGCGCAGGCCTGCTGATCCGCCTGTCGAGTTTCAGACGTTTCTTCTACCGCTCTACCGCCCCGTGCGGAAGGCGTTTCGGCGACGCTTACCTCCGAAGGTGCGATCTCTCCGTCGTTCGACATGTCTTTCCCTCTTCCGCTCTTCTTCCCATTTCCGCACCCGTCGCTACCACGGGCAAAACCCCGCGCGCCAGCCTTGGCCGGCAGTCTCTTCCTCTCCTTCCTTCTCGCCACCGCTTTTTTTATATTGACGCTTGTCGCGCCGCCTTCACGAAAGATTCCAGTTTTTTCCTATCCTTTATTCCGGGGGCAGATTCCACCCCGGAGCATACATCCACCATGTGCGGGCCGACCGACCTTATCGCATCTCCCACGTTATCGGCATCCAGCCCCCCCGACAGTATGACGAACGGAAATCTGGCACCTGCGCCAGCCAGTATCCCGTAATCGAACTCAACCCCGGTGCCGCCATACCCTGTTCCGATCCCCGAATCGAAGAGCAAGCCGTCCGCAACCGCCGCGAAATCCGCAGCTTCGCCGGCCGGGAAAGCGTCGCGGACGCGAATGGCCTTGACGATCCTTACCCGCCGGTCATGGGGCAGCGCGCGCCGCAGCCAGCGGATATCGTCCGGCGTCTCGTCGCCGTGCATCTGAACGACATCAAGCCCAAGTTCCATCGCATATTTGACGGCTTCACCCGCGGCGGCGTTTACAAAAATACCGAATATTTCAAGCCCAACGGGCTTCTCCTTAAGCAGTTCGGAGGCCCGCTCCGGGGAAACGAAACGTTTACTCCCAGGCCAAAAATTTATCCCTACCGCACGGACCCCCATTTCCCCGCACAGGCGCAGGTCCTCGGATCTCGTTATTCCGCAAATCTTTATGTCCGCCACCCCGATCTCCCCGATGCCCTTCAAAAAGCGATCGATTGCCGGACCGGCCCTTACGCTACGCAATAGGCGGCGCTCAGACAACGCTCCTAGGTAATGAGGTCGTATTTCGCCGGCGTAATGACGGCATCAAGGGGTTCCCCGGCAATGTAACGCTTCAAATTCCGCAGCCCTTGGCGGCCCATGTCAACTTGACGGTCGGGAGTCGGACCGCCGCAATGAGGCAGGAGAAGGCAGTTTTCCATGCCGCGGAGGGGGTGATCGGGAGGCAGCGGTTCCTTTTCGAACACATCCATAGCTGCTTGGATTCGGCCTTTCTTCAACTCCGCAACCAGTGCCTCGGTATCTATGACGGCGCCGCGCGCCGTGTTCACTATCACGGCGCCATCCTTCATGGCCGCGAGTATCTCCGTGTTCACTATGTGATGGTTTTCCGACGTCTTCGACGCGTGGACAGAGATCACATCGTTGCCTGCGTAAAGGTCGCGGAGGGACCGCTGGCGGATTATCCCGAGCTCCTCGAAATCGGAATCCGGGGCGTGCGGCGAATACGCCTCTATCCGCACCCCGAAGGGCTTCAGCAACCTTATGAGCTCCTTGCTGATGGTTCCAAGACCGTGTATGCCTACTGACCTTTCGAAAAGACTCCGGACCTCATTGTCGTGCGGGGACCTCCACCCCTTGCGGACATGCAGTTCCATCTGGTAAGCCGTCACGCGCCTGAGGGCGCACAATATCATCATCAAAGCCGCCTCGGCTACCGTCCGCGCGATAGCCCCTCCCCAGTTCGTAACGATCAGCCCCGCCTCTATAGCCTCTTTCTCCACGTATGCCTTCACGGTACCCGCAAGATGGATCATGTACTTGAGAGACGGCGCCGCGCGCAGCGCCGCGAGAGTAAGTTTAGGGCTTCCCCAGGACGTAACGACGATTTCCGCTCCGGATTCTGCCAGAAGCCTCGCATATCGTTCCGGAGTCATCTTTCCGATGTCTTCCGGGGCCCTGACCAGCGAACATAAAGCGGCCATTTCCTCCTCGACGGACGGTTCCAGGATCGGGCCGTAAGTTCCAGGCGTGACGGCCAGAAGCAGCTTCTTCTTCTCGGCGGTCATGATTCGACACCTTCTCCTTCCGCCTCGCTTGGCGGCAGGCGCGGACCTGTCTGCAAGCGGCGGTCCTCGCGTTCCCCGAGTACGGGCGCTCCAGGAACATCCTTATCGCCAGGGATCAGATAGCGCTCCCCAAGCCAGTTGCCCAAGTCCACCATCTGGCATTGCTTGCTGCAGAACGGGAACGCCTTATGCGATGCCGGACCGGAGCACTCAAATACCTTGCCGCATCTCGGGCATTTGAATCGGAAAATCTTGAGTGGGGATGCCACAGGGACGCTCCCTGCAACCGCCTCGCCCCTGAACGCGACACGCCCCGCGGGCTGCCGAGACGCCGGAGGCGATCCCGCGGCCGGCGCAGCAATCCGCCATATGCGCCGAGCGAACCGTTACCCCAGTCTCGTTAAGGAACGGCCGCCTCGCGCTTGACCGTTTCCTCAATCTTTCTGATTTCCGCCAAGACGGCCTCCACCTCTCGCCGCCATTTCAATCGTCCTTCGAATCCCACGACGACCTCGTACATGTGCTGCGCCTTCTTTAGTTCCCTCTCGAGAGCGCGCAGCCGTTCGCGATCATCCCTGCGCATTCCGTTTTCGATCATGTTCGACTGGGTCCCCGGATCCCGATAGATTTCTCCTCGCCTCCAAATCTGGCCGTAGTGTTTGCGGCAATACCCCTTTGCATGAGCCGGATTGCCGCATCCCTCTACAATGCAGCGCGAATTCCTGGACATGGC
>CALKMO010000009.1 GCA_937991785.1 uncultured bacterium
CCCTCTCGTCCGCAGACAACGCAACCGGCTCGCCGTACTATTCTTGACAGTTGACATGGGATCTTTAAAGGTGCATCTTGCGGAGCATGCGATCGCAAGCCATGAGGCCGTCTCAACCCGCGAAGCCGGGTTTGGAGGTAAGATTCGATCCGGTGATGGGCGTCAGTGAGACGGCGGGTTGCTCGTTTCGGTCGAGGCGTCTTGACCGGCGGCCGTTGAGCTATTGGCGGCGACGGTCCGTACGATGCGCGGCATGCGGGCTGCGGCCGGGATGATGATGCGTTGCGGGGGAGGATCCGGTTTTGAGATCGAGAGAAGCGGGCTTGACTTTGGCGGCTCTGGCAATCGGCGGCGCCGTCGGCTATTTCCTCGGCGGGGGCATGCACGGCAAGGGACCCGGCGCGGATGATGTCCGGCCGAGGGTGCCGGAACCGGTGCGGGTTAGGACATCGGCAGCGGCGACGGTGGATGCCGAAGAGTTCAATGAATTTGCCGGGACGGTCCAGTCGCGCAAGGTGGTTCAGCTGTCGGCCCAAGTGATGGGCCGAGTGAAGGAGATATCGGTCTCGGCCGGCGACAAGGTCAAGGCCGGCCAGATGCTCGTGGTCCTCGACGACCAGGAGATCATGGCTCGCGTCAGGCAGGCGGAAGAGGCCGCGAAGTCGGCCGAGGCGGCCGTGAGAGCCGCGGAAGCCGGGGCGGAATCGGCGCGCGCCGCTCTCAAGCTGGCGGAGCTCGATCTGGAGCGCCAAAGGGCCACGTACGCCGCCGGCGCCACGCCGAAGGCCGCTCTGGACCATGCCGAGGCCGCGTTGAGGACCGCCGCCGCCTCGATGGAATCGGCCGCCGAGCAGGTAAAGGCCGCGGCCAGGAACCGCGACGCCGCCGTCCAGAATCTAGACGCCTCGCGGGTAATGCTATCCTACACGAAAATAACCGCCCCGATGGACGGCGTGGTAGTGGACAAGTACGCTGAGGTCGGGGACATAGCGGTGCCGGGCCGGCCTATTCTGACCATACAGAGCGACGCGGAGCTGAGGTTCGAAGCGCCCGTTTCCGAGATCTGCGCCCGCCGAATTTCCATCGGTATGCCGGCTACCGTCAGGGTGGACGCGGCCGGCAAATCATGGGACTCCGTGGTTCAGGAAATAGTACCGGCCATGGATCCGACAAGCCGATCCTTCCTGGTGAGGACGAACCTTCCGGATCCTGCGAACCTGAAGCCCGGCATGTTCGGACGCCTGCGGTTCGCGTGCGCTCCGAGCAAGGCCTTGGCGGTACCGTCCCGGGCGGTAATAAAGCGCGGCCAGATGGAACTCGTGTTCGTGGCCTCCGGAGGAACAGCCAGGCTTAGGATAGTAAGGACCGGGCGCACGATCGCCGACAGGGTGGAGATACTCTCGGGACTGTCTCAAGGCGAGGAGGCGATACTCGATCCGCCCGCAACCCTTCGCGACGGCGACCCGGTGATACCCGAGGAGGGAAGCGGTGGAAGACCGCTTGATGAGGGAGCGGGCGAGTGAGCGGCGGATGGCGGACGCCGCGGGGGCGGCTGCGGTTTGGCCGCTCAAATTCGACTGAACGTAAGGGCATCGAGTCCCGGCGGTCCGGCGCCGGACGCGATCGGGCCGGCGGAGTCCTGCGAGGATGGATCGGGCGTGAACTCTAATCAGCACGATGTCGGAGCGGACAAACACGGACGCGGCGGACTGGCCAGAGACATCGTCTCGTTTTTCATAGATTCGAAGCTAACGCCGCTGGTGGCCATCGCTTCGATCCTGCTCGGCGCTACCGCGGTTATCCTCCTGCCGCGCGAGGAGGAGCCACAAATAGTCGTGCCGATGATAGACGTTTTCGTGGATATGCCGGCGGCTTCGGCGAAGGAGGTCGAACAGCGGGTGGCGCGCCCGCTGGAGAAGCTGTTGTGGGAGATTCCCGGCGTAGAATACATATATTCGACCAGCATGCCAGGGAGGGCGATGCTGGTGGCGAGGTTCGAGGTCGGACACCCTGCCGGCGAGGCGGTGGTGAAACTGAACGCGAAGATCGCCGCGAACATGGACAAGATCCCGCCCGGAGTCTCCCCGCCTCTGATAAAGCCGAAGTCCATAGACGACGTCCCGATCCTGGCGATGACGTTCTGGAGCGAACGGTACGACCACGGCGTCCTAAGGCGCGTTGCCGCCCAGGTGGACGATGCGATCAAGGCGGTGGCCGGCGTCAGCGAGACCGCTCTGATAGGAGGGTATCCGCGCAGGGTCCGCATAATCCCCGACATGACTGCGATGGCCGCCAGACGGCTGTCGCTTTCCGACATCGCCGGAGCCGTGGCGCAGGCCAACCAGCCGCTGCCGGCCGGCGCCATAAGGCAGGGGGACGGAGAGGTACTCGTCGAGACCGGAGCGTTTCTGACTGACGCTGAAGCCGTCGGCGCCGTCGTCGTCGGCATCCACAACGGGCGACCTGTCAAGGTGGCCGACGTGGCGCGGGTGACGGACGGCCCCGACGAGCCGGACCAGTACGTTTTCTTCTCGCGCGGCGCGGCGTGGAAGGGCCGGATCGCGGAGGGATGGACTCCGCCCAGCGGAGGGAATGCCGCCGGAACGCCGTTCGTCGGATCGCAGTTCCTCCCGGCAGTAACCCTGTCGGTCGCCAAGCGCCAGGGTACCAATGCCATAGAGGTAGCCGAGCGAGTGCTGCGCAAGATAGATGAGCTTAAGGGATCCATTATACCGGCAGATGTCGAGGTCGCGGTCACGCGGCACTACGGCCGGACCGCGAAGGAAAAGGCGGACGAGCTGATATTCCACATGGCGATAGCGATCGTTTCCGTAACGGTTCTGCTCGCCCTAGTCCTTGGTCTCAGGGAGTCCATGGTAGTGGCGGTGGCGATACCAGTCACGCTGGCCCTCACTATAGCCGCGTTCTATTTCTTCGGTTTCACGCTCAACAGGATAACGCTCTT
>CALKMO010000010.1 GCA_937991785.1 uncultured bacterium
TCTCCGGCCACGAAGAACCGGTAAAGGTTCCTGGGATACCGCTCGGCTCCGTATTTCCGCAGGTACCTTTCCCTGGCGGATGTAAGGTCGAGCGAGAGGAATACTACGGGCGCGTTGTCGTGGCGGCCGCACGGAGGGAGGTCTGGCGGGCGATCGAAAAGCAGGACGCGGCGGTAAAAGTTCTCGTGGCGGGGCATCACCGCTATGCACAGGTCAGTGGCGCCGGCGGCCTCCGAAGCGTAGAGCCACGCGACCCTGAACATGCTCATTAGCAGATCCCTGGTCGAGCGCCCGTCCGCGGCTTTGACCACCAGCTCGAACACCTCGCACGGCCGCCTGCCGGCCTTTCGCATGGCGTCCGTCGCCTGCGCGAACGATTCGTCCATAGGAAGGCCGAGCGGTGAGTCGGCGGCGAGCGAAAGGGTCGCCGCCGCAGGGGATGGGCCTTGGCCGCCCCCGGCCGCTCCGCATCCTTTCCCGCCCATCGCCGCTTCCGCCGCATTCCGTTCCAAGGCCACGAAGGTTACGGTCGTAGGCAGCGCATGGAATATCGAGAGCCGCAAGTGGCCCGGCACCAGGCGCTCGCAATCGGGATCGAGCCGAGGGCCGAAGGCGAGATCGAAGGCGAGCGAAAGATCTCTCCTGTTCGATGCGATCCGCACCTCGTACCTCCCGCCGGCCGACAGCAATATATTTCCGCCCGCGCCGCCGCCTGCCTTCCCTGCCGGATCGGTCATGTTCCAACCCTCCAGCTCGCCGCCATTATACCTTTCGCCGACCCCGGCCTAAGGCCGCATCATTTTTCACGCGCTCCGATGCGCGCATGGGGGCGGTGGCCGGCCCGGCGGGAGACCCGCCTCGTCAAAATGCCGCCGCCTGCTCCGCGCACATGTCGGCATGCCCCATACCGACCAGGATCTCTCGGGCAGCGCCCGCACGCACGTGCCCGCCCCGTCGTTTCCAGTCCTGAGTTCCATCGGCGGTGCCGGCATACTTCAAACGCGGCCGCCCCGCAGTCGAAGCCGACGCGCGGGTCTCATGCCTTCGACCAGACCTCGTCCACCACCTCGCGCGCCACACGCACCCAGTTCCGCACCCGGTTCGGATCCCCCTCGACCGTCTCCACGTCCTTCAGCGTGATGTCCACGTGCAAACCGCGGCACGCGGAAAGGTCGCGCCTCAGTATCCCCTTGATGCGCCCGACGTCGAATCCATAAGCCACCATGTCCGCCGGACTGGGGCGGTAACTGATGACGTAATCCGTCCCTATCTGCTCGGCGCAACGGGCCGCGTCGGCGAACGGAGATACGGCGATGCGCCGCAGGTTCGGTATCCTCCTCAGCTTGCCGATCTTCCGCGTCAAATCCTCGCAGCAGCCGTAGGCCGCAAGACCGAACTTCTCCAGTATCGGGATCTGGTACTGGAGCATGAATTCCTCGAACATATCCGGCCCGACAGCCGTGGTCTCCTGCGAAGCGCAGAAACACCAAAGCTCCTTTCGGGAGACCGGTCCGCCGTCCGGCGCCGGGTCCCCAAGCTCCTCCGCGTACGGCATGGCCTGGTTCTGGTGGTCCGTCAGCCGCCAATCGCCGGCCTTCTCGGCCTCATACTGCGCCTTGAGTATCCCGTCGCGCATCCTGGCGAGGAGCGCGTGCAGCCCCTCCGGATCCTCGACCATGTCCACCATAAGCTGTTCGATGCCGCGGAGGAAGCCGAGCTGGGTGGAGATGTCGGCGTTCCAAAAACTGTAAGCGGGCGACCGGTCGGCCACGACGGATATTATGTCGCCTATCGCGTCCCGCAGCATGGAGATTCTGCGCTCGGTAGCCGTCTCGTCTATTTCGTGGCGCGGCACGGCGAGCCTGTCGAGATCCCTCAGATTCTTCAGCGGCGGGTCCCAGCGGTATCCTCCCTTTTCGCTGTAATCCATCGGAACCGGCAGCCCCCAGATGCCGTCCGGCGGCAACGCCTTCACGGCGCTCACCTTCACCCACGGCTCGAATATCGAATCGTCCTCCAGCGTATCCCAGAAAAGGGCGCGCCTGAAAAAATCCTCGTATT
Organism: uncultured bacterium; assembly: GCA_937991785.1. Classification (GTDB taxonomy): domain Bacteria; phylum Planctomycetota; class SZUA-567; order H5-PLA8; family CALKMO01; genus CALKMO01. Next base: position 2,062 of record CALKMO010000010.1, read on the forward strand.
GGCGGAAGAAAGGGTCCGAGCACTCGCATTTCGACTGCGACATCTCCTCCCAGGCGAAGGCCCGGACGTATATGAGCGGGCGGATGGGCTTTAGCGAATTGTGCCGTCGCCACAGGTCGCGCCGCTCCCGCTGGATCGGCTTGCCGCATATCTCCGCATAACGCTTCGCCAGCTCGCGCAATACCGCGACATCCCGCCGGTCGCTTTTCGCGTCCGCCCCGCATACAGTCGCTTCGATTCCGCCCACTATCCCTCGCCTCCTTGAACGGACAGCTCCCCCACAAGGACGGCATCCCGCCTCAATCCGCATCTGCGCGCCTTCGAAGCCTATGCTCCCTGCCTATACCGCAAAAGTGCGCTAAGGCCTTTTCTGCCAGCCGTACAAGATGCACCGCCTGGGCCCGTTCCGCAAGCGGCGGAAGAACCGAACCGCCGCCGGTCCGGACCGCCTCGCGCCGCGCCAGCCTGGATGTCGTCTCCGGCGGCTTTCCGCTCGGGCGCCGGCCGAGGCTGGACCTGGAAGCCGAGGGCGCCGGCGCGTACCGCCTCGCAATGTGATTCACAGGAAGACTTTGCGGCCGGGCCGTTCGCGGGCCGTCGGGGGCGGAGCATATCGCGACAGCTGAAGATCCATATCGCGGGAGAAGAGAGACGGAGATCGTCGAATTTTGACCGGCCACCGTCCGGGAAAAGAGGCGCCGGTTGCGGCTTCAGCGCAATCGTCCGCCGGATCCGTCTCAAAAAGCCGGGGCGCCGCAAACCCGGCGCCCCGGTCCATACGATGTCGGCGGGAACCTCCTGCCGGCCCCGCGGCGCTGCCGCGGGCCCGGGAACCAAGCGATCAATCCCTTATCCCCAGCCGCATCTCGTCCGATATGGCCCGCACGTCCGGAGCGTACATCGCGTAGCCGCTGGTCGGCAGCGCGTGGAACAGCCCCGGTATCTCGGCCCGCAGGCGGTACCGCAGCGCGTGGTCGCCCTGCCTCAGATACGTCACGAAGAACGCCACCCTGGCATCGCGCAGCTCCATGTTGCTGCACAGCCCGTCCCCGTACCGCGCGCCGCTCTTCAGGTCCACAGGTTCGCAGCCCGCCGGCTTCATGTCCTCGAACACCATGTATTCGTAGTCGTTGCCGGCCTTGATCTTCAGCTCCACTTCCATCTCCTCCCCGCTGGCAACGACCTCGCCCATCTTCAGCGGCGTCTTCTCCCATTCCAGCCGCTTCTCCTCGACCTCCTTCCCCGACGCATCCTTCACCTTCGTCGTCACGGTCTTCGGTTTGCACCGGTAGT
>CALKMO010000011.1 GCA_937991785.1 uncultured bacterium
AAAGAGGCTTCCAGGCTTCTGATGCGTTTGATCGTTACGAGAAGGCGCGGCCGGAAGGAGGTTCCGCCGGCCCTCGAAAGGATCCCGGGACGGTATCTTGCCGGCAAAACCCACGCTCCCGTCGGCGCCATTGACAGGTAACGGCGGCCGTTCCGAAGAGATTTCCGGAAGGAATGTTTGGAGTCCGGATGCGCCTAGCGCGGATTGCAAGACATATCACCCCCGCGCTTTGCATGCGCCCGGCCTGCCGAACGAGCGAAAAGTCAGAGCTCTGGCTCCGGATGCGGCGCGGACGGCGCCGGATCGGTCGCGGCTTCGTCTTTCCACTCCCGGTTCTTTCCGGTTTCCTCCCACCATTTCCTCCAGCCGGCCGGGTTCGAGGCTAGCGGGCCGACGATGGCGCGTAAAGCCATCGTCGAATTCCTGGCGGCTTTCGGATATTTTTCGTCCAGAGCGCGGACAAGGCGCGGCACGGTGGCGGGCGAGCCGATGCGCAAGAGCGCTAGGGCCGCCGCCGCTCGGACATCGTCGGAATCGTCGCCGGCCAGGACGTCGCACAGGCGCGGCGCCGCCGCTCGGCACCTCCTCTCGCCAAGCGCCGAGGCCGCTGCGGTCCGAACTTCGGCCGCCCCATCCCCAAGCGCCTCAGAGAAGGCCGTCTCGCACTTGGAATCCCATCCCCGGGACATCGCCGACAGAGATTCGATGGCGACGAGCCTAAGCCTTCGGTCCGGATCTTTCGCGGCCGCGATCAAATCGGGGATGGCCTCGTCGAGATCCTCGTCGCCTGCCGCCCGCGCCGCGAAGACGCGCGTAACGGAAAGTTCCATGGGGTCGCGCAGCACAGGAAGCAGCGCGCGGGCCGCTTCCTTGCCCTTTATTAGCGAAAGCGTCTGCGCGGCGTAGAAACGGACCTGCGGGCGTTTGTCTCGCAACGCCTCCCTAAGAGCCGGGATGGCCGCCGATCGGTACGAGGCAAGCTTCCTTACGGCGTCCTTCGGGTCTTTCGGCGCGGCGGCACCAAAGTCATACCCCTCCATGCCGAAAAGCTGCCGTCTTTTCTTCTCCGCTTCCGAGCCGCCGCCAGGACCTTTTGCATTTTCCTTACTCTCTTCCTTCGGCTCGAACTCCTTTATCAGTTCCCGTATGATCGCGCCCATGTCGTCCCGGCGCTCTCCATCCGGCGCGTCCAGAGGATCGGGCGGCTGACCGCCGAAGCACGGCCATGACGCCGAGATTGCGGCCGCCGCCAACATCGCGAACAGCCGCGCGGCGCTTGCGCCTGCAAGGCATCCGCCTCCCCGCCGCTCCGCTGCGCCATCTGCGGCGGAACCGGTCGGCCTTTCGCTGGCCGGCGGACACGCACGTTCGAACGGTCTTCGCTCAACGGCGATCTCAAAGTGCATGTTTCTGTCTTTCTGAGCGTTCGGTCCGGCGTAGCGCATCGGCGCCGGAGCGCGTCGCCGGCGGTCATGCATCCTTCTCCTCCCCCCCGCTTCGCGGCCGGCGGCTTGGGCTGTTGCCGAGCAGGACGGCTTCGGCCGTCAACAGCGCGCAATATACCGCGCCCATCGCTAAAAGCGTAGTGGCAGGATCCAGGCGGGTTTGCCGGAGCATCGCGGCGGCTGCAGCCAACAGCAGCGCCAGCCGCACTATCATCCCGCCGACAAGCACGGCGAGAAAGCAGCGCGCGCCGCGATTTCTGGCCCAAGCCCAGGCCGCAAGCCCGCCAAGCGCCACGACCGCGGCCGCGGCAGCCCCGGCGGCCACCCCGTCGCGTACGCCTGGAACGGCTCCGAAAGCCCACGCCGCAACCCACCAAGCCGGGATCGCCGCAAAGAGCAGGAGCACCAGAACCAGCCCGGTCGCCGCGAAACGCCCCGTATCGGCATCAGTGCTTCTCATCTCGGGATACGCTTTTCAGAAAATGGTATGTCCCGCCCCCTATGCCGACAGCGGCGCCTCCGATCGTAAGCCATGGGAACAAATCCCATCGCCTGTCCAGGAAAAATCCGATACCGGCGAAAATAGCCACCGTCCCCGCCCATTCCAGCCCGATATGAGCATACCTCGACAGCGGCGGCAACTCTCCGCGATGCCTGGTACAGCCGGCCTTACGGCCGGAGTCGCCGCGATATTCGCTATCGGCCTTCGTAGCGGATGCCCTCCCTTTGGACCGCCACACAAATACGGCGCCGCCAGCCTAGGGAAACAGGCGCTCTATCTGCCGGAAGTATACCATCCGGCGACCGCCCGCCGCTACGATAAGCTAAGGCGCCGCCGCAAGCCGCGGCGTCACACGGGCAAGCTCGGGACGATGCGCATTCCTCGCCACAATATCTCTGAGGCGATATCATGGGAACCGCTCGCTGGTATATTAGTGCGATGAATACTGGCGGTCGGGTACGGACGTCGGTTGGAGGATCCGCGACAATCCAGGCAACGGAGGTTAAAAGATGAATATACTCGAATCTTTCAGCCTTCGGGGCAAAAAAGCGCTCGTGACGGGCGCCTCCCGCGGGCTCGGCCGCGCTATGGGGCTGGCCCTGGCAGGAGCAGGGGCGGATATCGCTGCGGTAGGGCGCGACGAGTCGGCTCTGGAGGCGTTCTGCCGCGACGCTCAGGCGCTCGGCCGGCGGGCCTTAACCATAAGGATGAACCTCGCCGACAGGAAGGCCATACCTGGTATGGTACGTAGCGCCGCGAGCGAGCTGGGCGGCCTCGACATACTCCTGCACGCCGCCGGTATAACCAAGAGGCACAATGCGGAAGCCTTCTCGGATGGAGACTGGGATGAGGTAATAAACCTGAACCTGTCGTGCGCCTTCTCAATATCAAGGGAGGCCGGGCGATTTATGCTGGAGAAGGGATCGGGCAGGATAATCCTAGTGGCGTCGTTGCTGTCGTTTTCCGGAGGGATACTGGTCCCGGCCTACGCCGCTAGCAAGGGCGGGGTGGCACAGCTCGTAAAGGCGCTCTCGAACGAATGGGCCGGGCGCGGCGTCAACGTCAACGCCATAGCGCCTGGATACTTTCGAACCGAAATGACCGAGCCCATATTCAAAGATGCGGTGCGCAACCGCGCCATACTGGAGCGGATTCCGGCTGGACGCTGGGGCATGCCGGAGGATCTCGCGGGGGCAGCGGTTTTTCTCGCTTCGCCGGCATCCGCCTACGTGACCGGATCCGTCCTGGTCGTTGACGGCGGATGGATGGGGCGGTGAACGCGCCGATAGCATTCCGGCGCCGTCCGGGGCGGATCGCTCGGCTCGCCATTGGGCCGCCATGCTGGCGCGGCACCCGCTCTTCAGCGCGGACCGCCCGCCCCCGCCCACTATCCGAGCGGCGATCGCCGCACTTCGCTCCAGTCATTGGAATCCATCCGGCCTTCGTGTTAATAAAAGGGCTCCTGCCGAGCCGCCGGTTCAGCTTTGGGAAGCGATCCTGGCAGAAGTCTGCACAGGCGGGGAGGAGGAAATGAAATGCGGCGGCCGGGAGACGCGGAGAAAAAGAGGAGGTCTAAGATTGATCGAACCGAATTCGTACAGGACGCACACGTGC
>CALKMO010000012.1 GCA_937991785.1 uncultured bacterium
CGGTGCGAGACAAACATGATGGAAGCTTTGAAAGTGCCGCGGTCCTTCCGGGGGCGGTTTAATGGTACCGGTTCCACGTTGCACGCGGGAAGCGCCGGCGCCTGACCAGGGTCAAATATAAATGGAGGGCCGCGGGTCCGAGATGCGCCGCCGGATAGCATGCCCACATGCCGATTTTGAAATGGGCCTTGCGGTATTGCCAAGGTCCTTGACAATTTCGCGGCGCTCTGCGACAAGTAATCTGGATTACACGGGGTCGAAGTTCCGCGAGGGGTTCATGCAGGAGCCGCCGAATACATTTGGGAGCTTCGGCGGGGGGGAATGGAGGGTCTTCCCGTGCGGACGCGGAAAATATGTGTGTTCGCGCTCGTCTCTAGCCTGTCGTGGCTGGCGATAGGATGTCAGGATGATGAGGCGCGAAGGAACCTGTCGGACGCCCGGAAAGAGATAGCCGAGCTTAAGGCGAAGATAGAGACGCTCGAAAAGGCCGAGGCTGACCGCGCCAAGGCGATCGATGAAATACGCAAGGAAGTTCGGGAGAGAATCGAGAAGGGGCTGGCCGAGGTTGGCGAGAAAGCGGCCAAGAGCTCCGAAGACATACGCGGCATGGTGACGACGCGGATTGACGAGATCGGCAGGATGGTCAAGGCCAACGGCGAGAACCTGGACGCCTGGCGCAAGAAGGATCAGGAATTTCTGAACAGCGAGCTTGCGCAGAAGATCGTGGCACTCCAAGAGGAGATCAAGAAACAGGGCGAAGAACTGAAGTCCTACATGGATAATCAACTGAAGGACGTGTACCCTTACGCCTACAAGCCGAAGCGAAACGACTGACCGCCGCGAAGCGCGGCGCGCCGGCATTACGGTAAAAGTTCGAAGGCCATCCTGCTTTGCGTTCGCCTTCCGCTCGCCATGCCTTTTTTCCCCTTTCAGGGGCGAGTTTTCAAACGCCACCGCCGCGCGCAGGACGGATATCGGCCGTGAATTCGCGTCGGTTCGAACGCCAAGTGCGGGGTTTTGTGCCGGCGCGTCAGCCGCTCATGGACTGCGATGCGGGCGGAGAGTTGCTTCCATAGGCGATCGAGGGCGGACGTCGGGGTGGAAGAGCCAAGGTGTCGGATGAGCGGTCGCGACGACCGGCAGTGCATGTGCGATGGCATGGCGCCGCCTGCGGACGGCGGAGAACCGGAGAGGGTTCCGGCGCCCGCGTCCTACCTGGGCATATTGCGGCTGTCCGGACCGCTCATCCTCTCGATGACCGGCGTCATGATAATGCAGTATCTCGACGCCTTGTTCCTCGCCTGGCATTCGCAGGACGCGCTCGCTGCGATAGTCCCCGCCGGGATGGCCGCCTACATGGTCAAAAGCGTATTTCTCGGCGCGGCCGGATATACGTCCACGTTCGTAGCGCAGTACATCGGCGCGGGCAGACCCGAAAGGGTCGGGGCGGCGCTTTGGCAGGGCGTATACTTCTCCATTGCGGCCGGGCTGATCGTGGCGTCGCTGGCACCGCTGGCCGGCCCCTTTTTCGAACTGGCAGGACATGATCCAGGCGTAAGGGAGCAGGAAGCCGCGTTCTTCAAGATATCCTGCCTCGGCGCCCCTTTGATAATGCTGAACGCCGCCGCTTCCGGATTCTGGTCCGGCAGGGGCGCTACGTTGCCGCTTATGGCAGTCCATCTCCTTAGCCTGCTGTTGAACGCGCTTCTCGCAGCCGTCCTCATATTCGGCCGTTTCGGCTTGCCTGAGATGGGGATAAGAGGAGCGGCCGTGGCCACGGTAGCCGCCCAAGGGTTCGCTGCGACGATTCTGCTGGTCGGCGCCCTTTCGCCGGCGCACATCAAAACCTACGGAACTTGGAGCGGCAGACGCATCGAACCTGCGTTGTTGTGGCGGCTGATCAGGTTCGGCGCGCCTAACGGCTTCCGTTTCGCCGTAGAGATGGTGGCATGGACGCTGTTTTTATTCTTTGTAGGCAGGCTTGGCAAGAACGAGCTTGCGGCCACCAACATTGCCTGGCGCATAAACGGGATCGCTTTCTTCCCGCTGATAGGGCTTTCTTCGGCCATCTCAATAGTGGTAGGGCAGTGCCAGGGCAGGGGAGACCATCGGTTGGCGATCAAGGCCACATATCGCGGCATGATAATATCCCAGGCATGGATGATGCTTGCGGCCGCCATGTTCGTAGCGATACCCGAGCGTCTTATCTCGATGTTCCACGATCCTACCATCGAGGCGGCCGGAGAATTTGAGCGGGTCGCCGAAATAGGCGTAGTCTGCCTGCGATTTGTGGCGGCCTACTGTCTGTTGGACGGGTTCAACGTAATCTTCACCGGCGCGCTTGTCGGAGCAGGCGACACGCGATGGACGTTGGTTGCGGCGGCGGTAATGAACGTGCCGTTCGTAGCCGTGCTGTACGCGCTCTTAAGTTTCGGCATGGGAGTATATGCTTTATGGGCGGTGGCGACCGCGTTCGTGATGCTCCAGGCCTTGGTGTGGTTTTTGAGGTTCCGGTCCGGCGCATGGAAGACGATGAGGGTGATCGAGGCCGTGCCGCCTGGCGCGACAGGGGCAGATAGGCGCGGCGGACGCGAGCAAACGGCGGGAGACGCCCGTTGACCCTGCTGCACGCCGCGGGCGCGGACCGGCCCTACATAACGCATCGGCTTATGCAGGCAGCCTGAGACGAACGATGCGGAACGGCCCGCGAAGCCGCGGAAGTCCCGGCGCATCACATCTTTTCAGGCGCAGGTATGCCCAAGAGATAAAGCCCCTTGCGCAGCACGGTCGCTACGGCGGCAACCAGCGCGGCCCTCGACCGCGTCAGCGATTCGTCCTGCGAGAGCACCCTGCACGCGTCCAGGAATCCCGAAAACTCGGACGCGAGCTCCAGCATATAGGATGAAATCACGCACGGCTCGTATTGTTCCGCCGCCGACAAGACCGCCGCCGGGAAGTCGCGCAGCCGCATCGCTACTTTCAGTTCGGTCGGATGAGACAGCAGCGACGGATCAGCGCGGAGCGGAACGCCAGGAGGGACCGCTCCAGGCGCTGCCGCGCGCGATGAACAGGCCGGGCCCGGCGAGGATCCGCCGGCGGGAGCCGAACCCGTCAGCGGCGAGCTTTCGGCCGTCGCGGTCACTACGGCATCGCTCCTTTCCGCCGAGGCGCGGAATTTGCGCAGGATGGAACAGGCACGGGCATGGGTGTATTGGAGATATGGACCGGAATCGCCGCGGGTATCGGTGGCTTTATGCCGGTCGAAGACGCTGTCGGAGTTCCTTCGCTTCGAAAGCCACTGGAATATTATGGCTCCCACTCCGACCGCTTCGGCAACCGTCGCCTTTTCATGCTCGCCGAGTTCGGGGTTTTTTTCCTCGACGATGCATCGCACTACGGCGGCCATTCTATCCAGGAATTCCTTCAAAGGCACCATCTGGCCGCCTCGGGTGCTCATGGCAAGAACTTGATCGCCCTCCTGTATCCGCATCAGACCGAAGGATACGTGTATCAGGCCTGCGGCCCAAGGGAAGCCCATCTTCTTTAGCACCGCGAAGACCTGCCGGAAGTGGAGCGATTGCCTTACGTCCACGACATAGAGACACTTATGGAATCCGAACGTTTTCGCGCGGTCCACCGCTGCGGCGAGGTCGCGCGTGGCGTATATCGTGGCCTCGTCGCTCTTGAGCAGGATGCACGGCGGGAGCCTCTCGTCGTCCAGCTTCACCACCACCGCTCCTTCGCTCTCTTCGGCCAGTCCCTTGCGCTTCAATTCGGCGATCATCTCCAGCCCCGGCTTGTGGTAGTAGGACTCTCCGCGCACAAGGTCGAACTCGACGCCAAGCCTTCGGTAGGAGCCTTCCAGCTCGTTCATCGTGACTTCCGTGAACCTGCGCCAGACGGCAAGCAGCTCCGCGTCGCCTTCCTCGAGCCGCTTGAACATTGCCCTGGCTTCGGCCTCCATTGCCGGATCCTTCTCGGATTCTCGGCAGACGCGCACATACAGGTCGCAAAGATACTGGATGCCGCCCCTCCGCAATGCCTCCTCGGAACCCCACCGCCTCCATCCAAGCAGCTGGAACCCGCACTGCACACCCCAATCGCCCAAGTGGTTTATCCGAACCACGTTGTAACCCAGAGACGCGAGGATGCGCGACAGCGACGCACCGATCAGCGTGGTCCCGAGATGTCCGACGTGAAACGGCTTGGCTATGTTCGGAGAGGAGTATTCGACTATGACGGTCTTCCCGGCACCGACATCGCTCGAACCGTAGCGTTCTCCGGCATCGAGTATCCCGTTGACGATCGAAGCGGCGAAGCGTCCCTTGTTGACGAAAAAGTTCAGATAAGGGCCCGTCGCGACGGCCCGCTCGAACATGTCGGAAAGTCCCATCGCAGGAAACTCGGCTGCGAGCGAGGCCGCGATCTTTTGCGGCGGCGCCCTGAGCGCCTTCGCGGCCATGAAACACGGGAACGCGTAATCGCCCATCTCCGGTTTCGGCGGGCGTTCCATCGCGCCGCGGATGGTTTCCAGCCCGATTCCAAGTCTTGCGGAAAGCTTCTCGGCCAGCGCTTCCGCGAAAGGATCTCTGCACATCGCGTCTCGATTCCTCCCTGTTGTTTTGAATCCAGGATCGCAAGCCCTGTACGCAACAGCAGCAGACGGCATGACACGGAGCGCGCGGAAGGCAAGCGGCCCGCCGCCGGCCGCCGGCTCACCCGCCCATCGCTATTATCTTCCTGATGCGCGTGGCCGTATCAGCGTGGGTCTCCGGAGGCCCTCCGACTTCCTGCGTCAGGCATCCTTCGAAGCCGATCCGTTTCAACTCCGCGACCACGGCCGGCCAGTTCACGTCGCCTTCGCCAAGCCCAACGAACTTACGCTCGCTCCTCTTGAAATCCTTGACGTGAACCTTTTTGACGCGGCGACCGAGCTCTCTGATCCATTGCTCAGCGAACCCATACATGATCATGTTGCCCGTGTCCAGGTAACATGCAACGTACGGCGAACCTATCTCGTCAAGGAATATCCTGAATTCGCGCCCGTTCAGAAGGAACCTGTTCCAGACGTTTTCCACGCAGATGCATACGCGGAGCTTCTCGGCCTCCACGGCCGCCCTGCGGAGCGATTCCAGCGCCCATCTCCAGGCATCGTCGTATGTGCCTTCCGGCGTGAGCTGCCCTGGGTGCAGGAGGATGCCGTCAACGCCTATTCTCCGGGCGATGTGCATCGCCCGCGATATGCATTCCTCCAGCTTCCTCCTCTCCTCTGCCTTCGGCGACAGCAGGTTCCCCCTGTCGGCGCCCCAAGCTACGATGGATGGTATTTCCAGCCCCATCCCGCGCACCAGCTTTGCGGCTTCATCCAGTTCCGCATCCGATCCCCTGTAATCCGGATCCTTGCCATCGAAAAATCTTAACTCCAGCCCTTCATAGCCGCATTTCTTCGCGTGCTCGGCTGCTTGGCGCAATGACATGCCGTCCAGGCAAAGTTGCGTTATCGCCGGCTTCATATTCTCATCCCCCGAAACGCGGCGGCATCGCTGACGGATCGCAAGCAAACGAAATGATTGTCCGCCGACCCGCTATCGTATCCGCACACTCTCTTCCCTTCGAAAAAGAAAAGTCGCGCGAAATCAGCGACGCCGTCATCTCGTGTCGGCGAATTGTACAGCCGTAGCCACCAGAGTGCCACCGCTCTGAAGAAGCGCGCCCAGTGAATGAAATCGTAAGGATATAAGGATTGAGCTTTTTGTCGCCATCACCACGAATGCAACTCAAAAACCGCCCGTTCAATACGCAAGCCCTTGCTTATAAATGAGATAGAAGACTTTATGCGCCACTGATATCTTGGGTGTCCTTGAATGTCTTATCAAGATTTTCGCAATCTGATCGCCGGACACCGCATCTTCCGAATATTTCCTGCCCCTTAACTTGGCATGTCCTTTGCGTTATCGCCAGAACCGGATCAGAAGCCCAGAATCGGAAGCGGTGGTCTAGCCATTCGCACGGGGTGGTCCCGGGCTAATAAAAGAGCGATGCGGCAGGCTGGAGGGACGTGAGATGGGCAATGGACTTCGCTCGACTGTTGTTTGTGCTACGATTTCGCTTCGGTTGATTTTAGGACTGACGGCATGTTCGGCAGAGGAATCGGGCGGATTGACGCCGGGCGAGGCCGCGAGTGCAGCAAAGGCCGCTAAGCCTGAAGATGGCGGAGCGGCATCCGAGGCTGCGAAACGGGCGCAGCCTATCGCGCGGACCGATGAGGAGCAAGTACCCCCTGCGAAGACGGATGCCGGCGGTATTATGGAGGAGGTGGTCGTTACCGCCACGCGCGGCGCGATCTCCGCCTTCGATGCGCCGGCGGCGGTCAGCATCATATCAGGCGATGCGGCAGCCTCGCGAATGCTTAGCAGATCGCTCCCCGAGATCTTCGCCGATACCCCGGGCGTAATGCGCCAGAAGACGGCGGTTGGCCACGGCTCGCCCTACATCCGCGGCTTCACCGGCTTTCGCAACCTCTTCCTGATAGACGGCATACGCCTGAACAACTCGATCTTCCGCGATGGACCGAACGAGTACTGGAACACGGTGGACGTCGAATCGGTGGACAGGCTGGAGCTGATTCGAGGTCCCGCTTCGGTCCTTTACGGTTCCGACGCCATAGGCGGGACGGTGAACGCCATGACGAAGGGAAGGCGGACTTTCGGAGACGGTTTCGGATGGGGCGGGATGGTCAAGTACAGGGGGTCCACGGCCGAGGCGTCGAACCAGGGGCGGATGGAGTTCGAAGCGAATGCCGGGAGCAATTTCGGCTTCCTCCTGGGCGCCTCCATCAAGGATTTCGGCGACGTTGACGCCGGAGGACGCATCGGCAGGCAGCGCAAGACAGGATACAAGGAGTTCGACTGCGATGCGAAGTTGGACATCTTCGCCGCAGAGGATCACAAGTTCACGCTGGCCTTCCAGCGCGCCGACCTGGACGACGTATGGCGGCAGCACAGGACCATCTACGGCATCTCCTGGCACGGTACGGCGGTTGGAACCAACAGGTCGGAAATATACGACTACGACAGGTATCTCGGATATGCCAGGTACCAGGGCGAATTCGGCGGGGCGCCGATATCGCGCGCCGTCGCGACGCTGTCGGTCCAGGCGCCGAGGGAAAGACGGTATCGCGAACGCAGCGACGGGCGTCGCGACAAGCAAGGCATTGACGTGCTGACCCTCGGCGCCTCGGTGCAGCTCGAAAGCCCGACGGAAGCCGGCCGTTTCACCTATGGCATCGAATATTATCGCGATTTCGTCCAGTCGTTCGCGCGGAACTGGAACGCCGATGGGAGCTACGCCGGATCTTCTGTTCAGGGGCCGGTCGCCGACGATTCGACTTACGACCTGCTCGGCGTCTACGTCCAGAATATCATATCGCTCTACCGCGACAGGCTGGACCTGATCCTCGGCGCGCGTTACACCTACGCCGCCGCCGACGTGGGAGAGATGCAGCACCCGGTCTCGAAGGCGAAAACATCTTTCTTCGAGAGCTGGAACAACGCCGTGGGCTCCGCCAGACTTTCCTGGCGCGCCGATCCAGGCAGGCACTGGAATCTCTTCTGCGGAGTCTCCCAGGGGTATCGCGCCCCGAACCTATCGGATCTGACCCGCCTGGACACGAACCGTTCCAAGGAACTGGAAACCCCCGCCGGCGGCAGACTCGACCCCGAGACGTTCGTGAGCTGCGAGGCGGGCGTCAAGGTGCGCTACGATGTCTTTTCCGCTCAGGCGGCGTACTACCATACTTTTATAGAGGACATGATAGTGCGCGCTCCGACCGGGAACACGGTCGGGGCGCTCTACGAGGTCCGGAAGAAGAACGCCGGCTCGGGATTCGTGCGCGGCGTGGATCTGGAAGCATCCTGGAAATTCCACAGAATGCTGACGCTATCGGGCGGCTTTTCATGGCTTGAGGGACTGGTCGAGGTATATCCGACATCGGCTCCGGAAAAGAAGGATCGCCCTCTGGATAAGATGATGCCGGTCCAGGCGTTCGGAAGCTTGAAATGGGAAAGTCCGGCCGAGTGGAAAAGGAAGGCTTGGGTCGAATTCGCGGTGCGCGGGGCCGGCGGACGTCACAAGCTTTCCCCCGCCGACAGACTCGACACACAGCGCATCCCGCCGGGCGGCACGCCGGGCTGGGCGACGTTCACCCTAAGAGGCGGCGCGCAGATATATAAGGGCCTCGATTTCTCCCTGGCCCTGGAGAACCTGGCCGACAGGAACTACCGCATCCACGGTTCCGGACAGAACGAGCCGGGTTTCAACCTCGTGGGCGCCGTAAGATGGAAGTTCTGAACGGCCCCGGCATCGTCCCTACATCGGAGCGAAAGGTTTTTCGACATCGCCGCTAGGAAAGGACGGCGTAAGCATCCATCCCGTTTACGGGAAGGCGGAATCCGCTCGCCGGACCGGGAGGAGCCCCCTAGCTCGGCGTCGCGGGCGGCTTCCGCGGGCGTCCGTCAGAAGGGGCGTTCCGGAGGCGCGTTTTCGACCAGCGTGTACTCCAGGCCGGCGCTGCGGAGCCACTTGCCGGCCGCATCGAGCGCCCTGCGGCGATAGAACCGTTCCCACTGTTCGCTCAGCCGCCCGTATCGCGACAGCACGCCTAAGAATCCGCGCCGGAGTTCCTTTGACGACGCCATCGCCTCGCGCAACTTGTCCCTTATTTCGGGGTCGCCGCAGTCCTTCGCAAACTCGGTCATCCATTCGTTCCGCGCCGCATCGGGGACCGGCTTAATAAGAAGGAGGCGGCCGTTTTCGAGCTGTTCGGGCGCATCCTCCACCGTCGCCGCAACGGATTCCGACGATATCGCGGTGCCGCCCGCGGTCGCCGGCGCCGACGCCTTTTCGACTCCGTCATCCTTGAAGAGCGGACCTTTCGGAGGACCGACGGGTTTCGGATGTCCGTCGCCGAAGAGGTCGAGTTTTGGTTTCTCGACCGGCTTCCAGAAACCGCCTGCGAACGGGTCCTTTTTAGGCATCGGAGTCCCGTCCTTGAACAGGTCCTTCTTTTTCTCGACCGGGGCCGCGGCTTCGTGGAACGGCCCGGACTTTTTAGACCGCCGCTCCGTTTCCTCGGCCATCGTCGCGGCTGGCTTCCGCTCGGTCTCCAGACGCCTCTCCGCCTGTTTCGGAACCACGGCCCCGGTTTCCCTGTCCAGATAGTAGACGATCATCTTGTATCCTTCGGCCGTTACGGCCCTGAACAGGGCGTCTGCGTCTATGCGTATGGCGGCCATATCAAGTCCCCTTTCGATCGAAGGCGCGAACTTTCCGGACGGTCCCCGCTCCGATGCCATTGCATATAAAGTCGGCGGCGCCGGCAGTCAAGAGGGCCGGGAAGTTGCACGCCTACCATCAGGCATTCCACTGCACCGAGTTTCGAATGGCAGGATTGAAGCTGCGCCGAGGCCGGGCGGTCGGGGAATTCGACGGCCAAGGGCGACACGGTTTGCGGCCGCCATCCCACCCGCCCCGGCAAAAAAATGCGGCCGTCGCCGAGGATGGATCTATTCCTTATCTTCTGGTTCGGCGGGGGATGTTCCGGCTCGTTTTTCTTCCAAGGTTGGATCTGGATCGAGAGGACGGGTCAGCGGCAATATCATGCAGTATTCATCCTCATAGACCGGGTTGAACCGCCCCTTGACTATCACGCCTATATAGACCGCCTTCTTCATTGAAATCGCCATGTACCGAGCGTTGAAGGTTCTGCCTATTTCCTCCGGGTCGAGTATTTCAGCGGGAGAGCAGGATTTTTTGAGAAGGCGGTATTTATCGGCATCGTACCTGAAGGTGAAACAGGGATCGAGTCCCCATAGGAAGTTCTGCCTGTAGCAATCGTAGAAGAGGTCAGGGAAATCGTCCCAATGAAGATTGACCACGGTCTCTCCAGGGGCCAAGTGGCAGTCCATCCATGCCATCGCTTTCCTGAAACGCGGGGGATCCCAGCTGTCGAGCGTCTTGTGGGTCTCCCGGACGCCTCGCGCATGGAAGCCGGCGAGCGCCACGGCGGCCATGGCGGCCGAGGCCGTGTAGAGGCGGGGTCGCCGCGAGAATACAACCGATAGATCCACGCCGGCCAGCAGGTCGCGTACGACGAACGCTATCGCCATGGCCGCAAGCGGGACCGAGTACTCCGTGAACCGGTTGTAGATCGCGGTTACGCAGGCCCACGCGATCGCCGAGTAGAGTAAGCCTAGCGTATCAGGGCGGATTTTTCTTCTGGCATCTATGCTCCAGCCGGCCAGAAAGAGTCCTGCCAGAAACAGGACGAGAAGTGGAGAGCCTGCGAAGAACTCAAGCATCGTCCGCGAATACAACTCGCCGCCGAGACCCGGAACAGCCCGCGACCTGAACAGGGCAAAACGTCCCAGTCCGGAATTCAATATGTCCCCCAGGACCAGCAGCATGTCGAGCGTGTACGGCGTATAGGGATGGACCGCCAAGCCCGCCACGGCACCCGCGAACGCCGCGACGGGCGATTTCCAGTCCAACCTCCGCTCGACGACATACCTTCCGATAACAAAAGGCGCCGCGGTGGCCGCGAGCGCAAACGGGAAGGTGTAGCTCCACGCGTACACGAAACCCAGGACCGCCAGCGCCTTCCACCTTCCCCGCACCAGGAAGTGAATGCCTATTATCGTCAAAAGTATGCTCAGCACATGCGCCCTGATGAACAACATTCGTATCAGCCACGCCTCGCCCATGCATAAGGGAAGCGCGGCGAACAGCAGCGGCCACCGAACGGAATTAGCCTTGAGCACGTAGTAGAGCGCGACGAAGACGGCGGTCGCCAGAAGCGCAGAGAACCACTTGGCGCCGCGTATCGGTTCCGCATCACTCATGCAGAAGGGAGCCATTAACACATGGAAGAGGAATTCCTTGTCGCAGAATCTTTCCTTCCACAGACTCGCCTGAGTCCACCGGAACTCGCGGGATATGCCGATCTTAGGCAGCAGGTTGGCGAACCGGGCATGATAGTACCCGTCCCGCTCGGCGATACCCTCGGAGCCGAAATGGATCCTGCCGACCATGAAGAAGACATAGGCGAACAGGAGCCACGGCAGGAATCTGGATCGGATTGCCCGATCGAACCATCGTGGGATGAAGGATTCTGCCGGCGAGAGGGCTGTAGGCGAATCAGTCATCTGTCTTCCCCGCAGCCTTCCGGCCTACCATTTCGAAATTAAGGCCCATTTTGAAACTATCGGAGCGTCCGCGTTCCCTTTTTGCGTTCCACAAATAGCGCGCCGCGCGACCCAACCGTCCAACGGCAGATTCCTTATTTCGCGACCGGGACGCGCAGCACTTTGATCCACGGCTTGAGTCTCCGCACGGCTCGGCGCTGGCTTTCGGTCTTGGCCTCCTTCATCGCCTCCTGCACCGGCCCTTCCTCTTCGGCGCACATGTACGAGACCGGCACGAAACCGGCCTGAGGGTAACGCTGGCACGCGAATCCGGAGATCGGCGTCGGTTCCGAGGCGGCTTCCGCCGGGCCGGTCCACGCTCCCCCTTCGAGGCGCCACATCATCAGTTTCGTTTTGGCCGCGTCAAGGGCGAAACACAAGACGGAGCTTCCGCATACCGCCATCTGCGGCGCCGGCCCCTCCTTGGCGGCATCGGGCAACTCCGGAATTTTCTCCTTCTTCCACGCCTGCCCGTCGAATCGCCATACGCCCGCGGGAGCGTAGACGAAAAGCTCCCCGCCCGAAGCGACCACGCGCATGCGATAGGGCAGCGGACACGATTTCAGCTCGGACCACGTCTTGCCGTCGAAAATCATCCACCCCCCCTTTTCGGGACCTTCGCGGACGAACACGGCCACGCCCCCGCCGAAGGGCGCCAGCTGGACGCTGCCGCCGCGAAAACGGGGGATGCGCGGCAGCTTGCCGTCGCCGTTGCAGCCGCGCCATGTCATTCCGCCGTCTTCCGACCACGAAAGGCACGTATCGCCGCCATTGACGCCCGGCTGCGCCCATGCCGTCCACACCCGCCCCGCCGCGTCGGCGACAGCGACCTGCTCGTTTATGCAGTGCTGTCCGTGCGGGTCAACGAAGAAGTACGGACTGATCCACCACTTGGTCCCTCCCTCCACCAGTACCGTGCGCCGGCAAAAGCCTTTGTCTATAGGATAGCTCCACCCCGTGCTGAAGCATCCGAAGTCGCAGAATCCGAAAAGGTCGCCGCCGACCGCGGCGCACCACCCGGCGCTGTGGTGGCCCTCGGTCAGCTTGCACGGCGGCTTGCCGCCGTCCGGTCCCGTCCATGTCTTCCCGCCGTTACCGGTTGCGTATACGAGGATCCCGTTCGGCTGGGAGCCGAGAACGGCCGCCGACGAGAACGCCGGGCTCAAGCCGCACGAGAAAGGTATCAGCATCCGCTCGGCGTCGTACGCCGCCGGTTCGAGCAGGCCGATCGAGTTGATCAGAACGTTTCCCAGTTCGGCTATGGCGATGGAAGATGCATCCGCCTTCGCCGGGCACGCGACGCGCGGAGGAGCGGCGGCTTCCGGCAGTTTCATCTCGCGTAGCCTCCACCGCGCGTATTCGCGGCCTTTATCGCTCTTGGCAAATTCGTACTCGACCGCGTACGCCTTCGGGAAGACCGCCTTGAACCCGGCCTCGTCGCGCAACACGGGAAACGCCGCCTTCGCCTCGCGCCTGGCCAGACGGATGTTGTCCAGCAGGCAGGCGAACGTCTCCGGCCTGTAGCTTCCGGCTGGCACGTCGGATTTCTGGCGGGCGCTCAGGCGCAGGAGAAGTAAACATATTTTATCGGTCGCCAGGCCGCGCTCCGCGGCGGCCCGCTCCAGATCGAATTCGAGCGTAACCCACTTGTTGGCCGGAACCGTGAACGAAGCCTTTGCCGGCGGCAGGATGATATCGTCGGAGATATCCAGGAAGAAGGCGGTGTCGAACCCGTTCTTCCGCTCGATGAACAGGTCCATCCGCAGGACCGGCCACCCCGACCAGTCGCGCGGGAACAGCGAATCGTACGCGCTGCCGCGTTCCCAGTAAGTGAAGGTGGCGAGGACGGCATCCGTTCGGATCGTATCAATGTCGGGACGAAAAAGCTCGCCCTGGTCGGTGTTCCGCACCCCCACCTCCGTCCTCAGTGCGTATTCCCCTTGCGGCGCCTGGCACTTGACGGCAACGTGGGGCTTCTTCGAGACCCAATCTCCATATCCCCAGCTCTTTTCCAAAAAAAGAATCTCCTCGCCGCGCTCCTCGAAAAAACCGTATGTCCTGTTTTTCGCCTTGGCCATCAGGCCGCGAAGCTCTTCCTTCTCGAATCCGAGCAGAAGCCGTTCGCCCGCGGCATCGCCTGTCGCCGCGCCTCCAGCCTCGCCGCCCCCAACCGGGCCCGCAAGGGCCGCCACAGCCATGGCCGACGCGGCAATCACCGTAGAAAAGAAGAGCTCCGAATTCATGTTCTTCCCTCCTGCTTTCGGCACCGTTGTTGGTTGTCGGCAAAAATATCCTTTCCTATCAGCCTATACACCGCGTCCAGCGTCTTTAGAGGCGCGGATCGTCGATGCCCTGCTTAAAAACAGGCATTGTACTTTATTTCAATGGCCATTTTCGACTGCCAGCCTATAAGAACAACCGGCGCCGCGCCTTGCATTTAATGGATAAACCGTCCGTCTTGCACAGCGCCGGCGGGCAACTTCCAATAACGGCCTTGTCATCTAAGCAAAAGGTCAATTTGCGCTGAAAGCTCGTCGAGGCGAGCTGAGACTTCGGATATCGGGACGTTCATCCTCCTGACTTTCGATATGGAAATGACACCATCCGGCACCGAAATGCTTTCACGCACTGGCGTCTGGCGCGCGCCGCGCTCGGCCAGGAACTTTTCGGTGTTCGTCGAGAGCAGGAAGTCCACGAAGCGCCTGCCGCCTTCCGGGTTGGGTCCCCCGGCTATGATGCCTACAGTGTTCGGTATCATGTACACTCCCAGGCCGCCTTCTTCCTGGTCGGGGATTGCCATGCCTATCGGGAGCCCCCGCGCCATGCCCGAGTACACGTCGTCGGTATCGGTCAGGCCGGCATCGTACGTTCCATCCCCGACCCTGTCGCGGACCGTGGCGTTTCCGGGCAGCAGGGCGGCCTGGTTGGCCTTTAGAGCCGAAAAGAAGGCGCGCGCCTTTTCATCTCCTAGCTTCAGCCACAACGCCACCATGTGGCTTTTGGTGGTCCCGAGCACCGGGCGAGCCATGCATATTCGTCCCTTCCATTTAGGGTCCGCCATCTCCAGGACGGACTTCGGGATGTCCTCAGGCGGCAGCCGCTTGTTGTAGACTATGACCCTGGCGCGGCATCCGAATCCGGCGAACGCGCCGCCGGGATCCTTGAATTCTTCCGGAATATCCGCCGCCGCCGGACTCCTGTACGGCGTCAGGACTCCCATGCGCGCAAGCTTGGCGCTGTGGGCCGCCTCGCCGTTCCAGAATACGTCGCCGTCGGGCCTGTCTTTCATCTCAATCAGGCGATTGACGAGACCTACCGTTTTCGACGCCTCGCTGTCCGTGCGCAGGACTACCCGCAAGCCGGTCTCAGTCTCGAAGGCCCTCGCCACCGGTTCCGCGTACTCGCTGTCCACCGACGCATAGACGACCACCGTCCCGTTCCCGTTCCTCGACAAGCGGCCCGGGAAAAGAGCTGCGATAAGACCGATCGCGGCCGCCGCTGCTACGAACACGATCCACAGGCGATATTTCGGCATCCTTTGCTCCCTCTGAAGCGAGCGTCTTTCCATCGTACGGCCGAATCCGATAACCCGCCGGACGTGTCCGGTCAAGGGGCTCCCTAAAGATATGCTCGCCAGGACGTGGAGCGACGGAAAGCCGGAGATGATTCAGCAGCCTGTCCCCCACGCCTCACCCGCAAAGGCTCCGATTCGCGCGCATCTCTATGGCCGGGGGGCAGGAAGCTTATGCGGCGATACGAAACTTGATTCGGCGGAGACGGCGCCTAGAATCCAGTAGTGCACCGGCGGTCCGCGGGCGAGTTCGAGGCGCGCCGGCCGGATGCGGGCGCAACCGGCGGGCGCGCGAAGGCCGGCAAGCGGACGCCTGCTCGGCCGTCGTGCGGGGCGCTTGATGGCCGGGCGCGCGATCCGTTGACGAACGCCCGCATCGGGAATAGACGCGGACCCGGAACGCTGGCGCGCGGTTCGCAAAGTCGAAGGCTGGGACGACGGAGGTGGACGCGGTGAAAGTAAACGTAAGGAATAGCAGGCTGAAGAAGAGGCGCGTGAGCGGTTTCCTGAGGCGGAATCGTACCAAGTCCGGCCGGAAGATCATGGCCAGGAGACGGCGCCGGGGCCGAAAAGTGACGAACTTCTGAGCCGCCGCGCGGAGCGGGCCGGCCGCGTCCCACCGAGGCGTCCGGACGCCTCCTCCGCGCGAACGGCCGCAGGCGTCTCCCGTCGAGTCCCTGCGGATGTCTTTCCCTCTCGCGACGACATCCTTGCGGCGCGCGATGCGCCGGAGGCGGACGGCCGTCGCGGCGCGTTCGCGAGCTTCGGCGGCGGCATCCGGCCGGAAGACGGGCGCCGGACAACCGCCGGCATCCTCATCCTCGGCAACGACCTGGAATCCGCGCCCCGCGCCCCCGGACGGAACGAACGGAGGGAGCGATGGCCGCATGTCCCATGCTGCCGATGACGAGGGGCGAAGCGGTCGCGCTGGGATGGGACGGGCTCGACGTCATTATCGTCTCAGGCGACGCCTACGTTGACCATCCGTCCTTCGGCACCGCCATCATAGGGCGTTACATGGAAAGCCTCGGCCTGCGCGTCGGCGTTATCGCCCAGCCGGACTGGCGATCCGCCAGCGACTTTCGGGGCCTGGGCCGGCCGCGGTTGTTTTTCGGAGTAACGGCTGGCAACATCGAATCAGAGCTGGCGCGCCGGACGATAATGCGGAAGGTCCGCGGCGAGGACCATTATTCGCCGGGCGGCCGGGTCGGGCTGCGGCCAGATATGGCCGGCGTCGTATATAGCCACAGGCTGAGGGAGGCGTTCAAGCGGGATTGCCCGCCCATCGTGCTCGGCGGGGTCGAGGCGAGCCTTCGCCGCATCGCATATTACGATTACTGGACCGGCCGGGTAAAGAGATCCGTCCTTTTTGACGCCAAGGCAGACCTGCTCGTCTACGGAATGGGCGAGCGTGCTTCGGCTGAGATTGCCCGCAGACTAACGGAAGCAGTTTCAGGTGCGGGAACTTCATATGAGGGCGCGGCACCGGCGGAAGAATCGGGAATATTGGACGGAATCCGCGGCACCGCTGTCGTGCGTAAGAGCATATCTGACATGCCGGACGTAGTAGAGATCCCTTCGTACGAGGAGGTTTCAGAGGATTCGCACGCCGGAAGGCGGGCTTTCGCCAGGGCGTTTCGCGAGTACATGGAAAATTGCGACCCTGACCGCGGGCGGCCGGTTGCGCAAAAGACCGGCGATCGTTACGTCGTAGTCTACCCGCCTGCACGGGAGCTGGATTCTTCCGAATTGGACCGCCTGTACGCCCTGCCTTTTTCCCGCGCCCCGCACCCGCGCTATGCGGCGGCCGGGGGAGTCCCGGCGCTTGAGACGGTCCGCAGTTCTATCGTCTCGCACCGCGGATGCTTCGGCGATTGTTCCTTCTGCGCGCTGGCGGCGCACCAAGGAAGGCGCGTGGTATCGCGCGGCGCGGATTCGATCCTTGAGGAGGCAGAGCGGCTCGCCGCATCGCCCGGCTTTAGGGGCACGATCGCAGATATCGGCGGCCCGACGGCAAACATGTACCGACTGGGTTGCCGCAAGGGCCGCTACCGATGCCCGGGACGGAGCTGCCTCGTCCCCAGTATCTGCCCGAACCTTGAAACGGACCATCGCCCGTACATGGAAATCCTCCGCAGCGCGACGAAGGTCGGCGGCGTAAGCCATGTGTTCGTCGAAAGCGGCATAAGGTACGACCTTGCGATCTCCGGAGGCGCCGCCGGATTTTTAGACGCGCTTTGCGGAAAGCACGTCTGCGGCCGCCTTAAGATTGCGCCGGAACATATCTCCGCCGATGTCCTGCGGCTGATGAACAAGCCGCCGCCAGACAGGTACTTGGAATTCCTCGACATGTACAGGGATGCCGCCGGGCGCTCGGGCCGCCGTTTGGGGCTAGCGCAGTATTTCATATCGGGCCACCCGGGCTGCGGGCTGAAACAGATGGTCGAACTCGCCGAATTCCTGCGCTATCGGCGGATGGCTCCGGAGCAGGTTCAGGATTTCTATCCGGCTCCGCTTACCAGGGCGGCCGCCATGTTCTATACGGGCATGGATCCGCTTACCGGCGAGGAGGTATGCGTAGCACGGAGCGACAGGGAGAAAGCGATCCAAAGGGCGATTCTGCTGTTCAGGACGCCCGGGAATAGCGCGAAAGTTCGCGAAGCGTTGCGCGCCGCAGGCAGGGAAGACCTGATAGGCTTCTCGAGGCAATGCCTTGTGCCTCCGGCCGGCGCCGAACCTCCGGCCGCCGTGAAGAAACCGACACGCGGGCCGTATGAATTTCCGGCACGGAGAATAGGAGAAGTTCGATGGCGGCGGGGAAAGCGGCGATAAGAAAAAGGTTCCGGTGCATCGCCATAGGGGATCCGCACGTTGACCCCGATGCGCCTGGAGATTTCACGGCGGCCGTGTCGGACCTGGCGAAGCTGGAACCGGACCTTGTCCTCGTGATGGGCGATCTGTCCGGCGGACGGTGGACCGGAACGTCCAAGGGTGTTCGGGCCGCGGTGGATGCGCTCAACCGCCTCCCCTGCCCCTGGCTTACGGCCGTGGGCAATCACGATCTGCAGGCGACGGATGAATTCGATACGGACGAAGCCAACTTGGCCGGCTTTCTAGCCGCCGTCGGGCGCGTCTCGCCGTGGGCATCGCTTGAGTCGAACGGGATATTTTTCGCGGTATTGGGCAATCAGGCATGGCGCGGCAACGTGCCGCAGCCGCATGAGGTCCGCATCTTCGAGGACCAGCTCGAATGGCTCCGCGGCGAGTTGCGAAACCGGCCATCGACGCCCACGGTGATCGCGACCCATGCCCCCATGCTCGGCTCGGGCCTGCGGATCCTGCCGTCCGTCCACGGTATCGCCGGCAATGCCTACATAAACCATTGCCATCATCCGGCAGCGCTCGCGGAGATATGGACAGAAAACCCGCAGATAATAATATGGCTGTCCGGACACAGCCACCTCGGCCATGATTACCCCGATGCCATCAGCGAACGGCGCGGGACGCTTTTCGTCCATGTCGGAGTCCCTACCGCTGCCGCATCGCGGGACGGATGCCGGCATAGCCGCGCAATAGATTTCGAAGACCGAGACGTAAAGGTCCGGACGTACGATCACACCGCCGGCAGGCTCCGCGAGAAACCGGACTGGACCGCCGGCGTGCCGGCGGAGAAGATGGTCGCCAGGACTGCCGTCTTTTTGCCCAGCGCCGTGCGAGACGGGGCCGCGCCGGGGCTTTCGATTTCCGAGGACGGAAGATCTGTAGAGGTGGCGGATCTGCCGATTGTGAATTTTCTACCTTGGCACGATGCGCCCGTATCGGCGCTCGCCTGGGCCGCCGACGGCAGGTTGCTGGTCGGCACGGAGGGAGGGGCGGTGTGGGAATATGCGCCGCGGGCCGAGGCGCCTTCCGGCGTTTTGCTTGAAGCGCCGGCGCCGATCCAATGCCTGGCGGCGGAGCCGAACGGCTCGGCGTTATGGGCAGCCGACGTATCCGGCGCGGTGGCCCGCCTGGACATCTCCGATCCGGACCGTTTTATACACTCCCCGAACGTTCGTCCGCGTAAACCTGTGTTTTGGATCTTGCCGTTTCCCGTATGCCGGTTCCGTTTCGCGAAGGGCAGGACTGGAGTTTTCGCCGAGGCGCGCGACGGACGAGCGTGCAGGATCGCTCCAGCCTCTGGCGCGCCTTCCGGAATCACGTCGCGTGAGGCGTCGTCAGCCGACGCCGGTCGGAGCGGAGGAAAGCCCGTAGCGCACCCGGTAACGCCCGAGTCCGAGACGACGGTGGATATCCAGCCGGGCACTATAACGATCGCCGAAGACGGCAGGTCGTTGCGGTGCGTGCTGGAGGCTGGGGGAAGGCGCGTCGAGGTCCGGAGAATCATGCGACGGGCAGCCAGGATAACCGCGCACGCCGCTTTGGAGAACATGATCGCTTTGGCCCCTTATATTCCAAGAGCCCGCGACTATCCGGTACTAGTGCTGGAAGCCCGTGCCGCGCCGGCCAAGGTTCGTCTTGCCTTAGAAGGCGAGGTCGTCGGCTCCGCCGCTGGCGGACGCCGCACGGTCAGGGGCACTGTAGAGATACGGCGCGGAGATCCGCCGATCTCCGTGGTGCGCTTCCCGGAGGCGAACGGCGAATGAGCGACGCCAGCCGCGTGCTCTTCGTGTCGGCGACCGGAAGGCTTGGCGGGGCCGAGCGGTCGCTGCTGGAGCTTCTCAAAGCGCTCCCGGCCGATCGCGTCGAGCCCCATCTGGCCTGTCCATCGGACGGACCTTTGCCTGACCTTGCCAGGGGGGCGGGGGTAAAGACGCACGAAGTCGGGCTTCGAAGGTATCGCCGAACTCTGCATCCCTTCCTCTTGGCGGGGCAGGTAAAGGCGCTTTTCCTGTCGTCGTCCAGGATTGCCGGGCTGTGCGAGTCTGAAGGTATACGGATCGTGCATGCAAACACGGATTCGGCGGCACTGGTGGCGTGGGATGTCTGCCGGACCGGCCGCCTTCCATTCGTATGGCACTGCCGCGATACAAGGCCGCTCGGCCGCGTCGGCAGACTGCTCGGGACGCGCGCGGCGCGGGTGATAGCGATATCGCGCATGGTCTTCGATCACCTTTCGGCACAGCAGGTTCCCAGGGAGAAACTGCGCCTCGTGCTGAACGGCATAGACCTGTCGCGTTTCGGCTTGTCGGCGGCCGAGCAGGCAGGCGCCGCCGCTCCCGGCGAGGTTTGCGGAGCCGGCGGGACAAAGGCTGCGGCGGTGGCAGGGAAGGGGGCGGGGGCGGTCGAGACTGGCTCGGACGACATGATCCGCGCGCGCGCGGAGGTCAGGGCCGAACTGGGCATACCGCAGGATGCAGCGCTTCTGACGTCGGTCGGCATGTTCGTGCCGTGGAAGAGGCACGAGGATTTTCTTGCTATGATCCATGTGCTGAGGAAGCGGCGGTGCGGCGTCCGCGGCCTGCTGGCCGGCGACGACCTGTTCGAGGAAAACGAGGAATACTTCGCCATGCTTAGGAAAACGGCGGCCGGCCTGGATCTAGGCGAGGCGGTGGCGTTCACCGGTTATAGGGACGACATCCCGCGGCTGCTGGCGGCTTCGGACGTATTCGTATCCGCGTCCGACGGCGAACCGTTCGGCCGGGCAGTGGTCGAGGCTATGGCCGCCGGGCTGCCGGTCGTCGCGACCGCTTCGGGCGCAAAATCCGAACTTGTGGAGGATGGGGCGACGGGTTTCCTCGTCCCGCGGGGAAGCATAGGCGCTATGGCATCGGCATGCGAACGCCTGTTGGACGACGCCGGGCTCAGGCGGCGGATGGGCGAGCGCGGCAGGGAGCGGGCGAGGGAATCGTTCGACATACGAAGGACGGCCGGGGAAATCGAGGCTATATACCGCGAAATCCTATCCGCCAGACCGGGCGCAGCGCATCCCTGATGGAGATCGCTTGCCTGCGCACCGCAAGCATGGCGCGGACACGCGGCGCGCAACAACTAATAACGGCGGCGGAATGTTCCGTTTAGATGGTCGTATGATTTTCCAATAGCGCCGCAAAAGCGTCCGAGCTTTTTTCCCGGATGCAACGCCCGATGCGAATGCCGGCCCGCGATCGCCCGGGCGCAAAAGTCCTGCGCGGCAGTCTCCACTGCTGTGTGGCGCCGCGGCACGTACGCGCGGATTACAGCGTCCCGCCATCGGTCTCCGATCACCCTGAATCCGCCCTCCCGCCGATACCGGCACAGCTACTTGTTGATGTGCACAACCTTGGCTGGCGGGAATCCGTTGAATCTGGTGGAGGAGGCGTGGCTGTAGGCACCGATATTCTCGCTATAGACGAGGTCGCCGAGCTCGAGGTCGGGAAGTTCCTCCGCGAGCGATACGGTATCCAGCCCGTCGCACGTCGGGCCGAAGACTGCGCATATCTTTGCCGGCCCCTTCTTGAATGCCTTGACACGGTAGCGGCAGTGGTCGAATAAGACGCCCGAGTACGTGTGATATATACCATCGTTGATGTAGTAGCACTGCTTGCCGTCCCTGACCGCCTTTCCTATGACCTCGGCCACTAGCGTCGCCGCCGTCGCCACCATGAACCGCCCCGGCTCGGCCAGTATTTCCATGCCCTGAGGGAACAAGCGGTCGAACTCGGCGTTAAGCTTGGCGGCAAGCTCCGCGAAAGGTCTGACCGCATCGTCATAGGGGACGGGGAATCCACCGCCTATGTCCAATATCCTGACTTCCTTCCTGCCGCGGCTCCACGCCTCCTCGAACACTGCAGCCGCCATGTTTAGCGCCTGGATATAATTTTCGAAGTTCGTACACTGGCTGCCTACATGAAAGCTAAGCCCTTCTACCGTCAGTCCTGCGTCGAAGGCCGCTTGTATGAGATCCACAGCTTCGCCGGGCGAGGCCCCGAACTTCGAAGACAGCTCCACCATCGAACCGGTGTTCGGCACGCGGAGCCTGAGGATAAGGCCGGCGTGCGGGGCATGCTTCCGCACCTTCCCTATTTCGGCAAGGTTGTCGTAGGTGACCAGCGGTTTGTAAGGGTCCAACAGTCTGAGCGTCTCGTTGGCCTTTATCGGGTTCGCGTAGATGATCTTGTCCCATATCCAGTCCTGGCGTTCTTTCGGTGGCATGTCTTTTATAAGCTCGTGGACTATCTGGAATTCCGCCCATGACGCCACGTCGAAGCTCGCCCCGGCCTCGTACAGCGTCCTTACTATCTCCGG
>CALKMO010000013.1 GCA_937991785.1 uncultured bacterium
CAGCGGCGACATATGCCCGCATGTCGCTGGAGGCCGAGACCGCCACTCTAAAGGGAAGACCTGATATCGCACGAGAGATATACGCCAAGATATCGGACCGATTCGGGCTTAAAGAGTACAAGGAGGCGGCGGAAAGGCGCCTGGCGGCCATGGCGAAGGCCGACGATGATAGGGCTGCCGCCGAGCAGAAGAAGCGTATCGAGGCAGCCATGGCGCGCGAGACGGAGGAATTCGGCAACCTCCTGCTTTCAGTCGCCGCCAGGGCCCGTGCGTTCCGTTACGACGAATGCATACGCGACTTGGAGATCTTCGCCGACGGCGCCGGGGGCGGAGAAAATGTCGCGATTGCCAAGGCATATGCCGAGGCCATCAAGGCCGAGCGGTGGCTTTACAATCGCGCCAGAGCCAGGATCCGCGACGGGAAGGCGCCATTGCAGGTATTCCCTAAAAAAGGCGCCCCAGGCCAGGACATAAAGGACTTCAATGAAAGGGGACTGGTCATAGGATCGGGGGGGGCGGAAGGCGAGATCAGGTGGGCCAGCATTCCGGATGCCCAGGTATTCAACCTTTTCAAGTTCGCCCTCGATGTCCCGTCGTCCGAAGAGCACATGGCGCTCGCCGTATTCGCCTGGCACCGAGAAATGAAGGACGACGTCGCCAACGAGATCAGGGCCGCAGTGGCCCTAGATCCCAAGTTAAAAGATCGCGCCGATAAACTCTCTTCCGGCCTCGCAACCCTTTCCGACCGCCTCGCTGCGGCCAAGGCGGCCGCCGCCAGGCTGAAGTAATATAGTCAGGCGGCGGGTTCCACCCCCGGCCTCTAGGCGGGCGCCGCCCCAGTCCGATAGAGGCGAACGGCGGCGATTGGCGGGATCGCCCGGCGCGATCATTCGTCGGGCGGTGGCCTTGACAACGTTCCGCCCTGTCCGCGCCTTCACCTGAGCGCCATCGCGGTCTGCGCCGCCCTTCCCCTCCCGGGGATATGGATGCGGCTGGGTTATGTACGAAAACTTTAAGCGCGACGCGGCGTTACGGCTACATCCATTACAAGGATGATCGTTCCGGCGGGAGTCGGTCTCGCTGTTTGCGGACGACAGGAAGATTTCTGAGCGAGCGGACAGCTTTACCTCAACGCTTCGTAGAGAGCGCGTCTCAAACTCGGCATTTCCCTCGATTTTTACCCCAAAAATTTTTTTATAGAGCGCCAAACATTAAGCGAGTCCTATCGTCTCGCTTTTTTCTTCCGCGTCTCCTCCGAACTGACGCCCCGCAAGTCTACATCGCAACCGGCTCCTCCAGCGGGATTTCCGCGACATACTTAAGAAAAAAGTTTTCGGCAGGTCGCTTTTGTTCAGCCGCCCAACGCCTTAAGCAGACGTTCTACCGCAGCCTTGAATTCGGAGTCTTTCTTCATTAGTTCCTCCGCCCTCCGATCGGCATGATAGACTGTCGAATGGTTCCGTCCGCCGTAGAAATCGCCTATTTCGGCGAGGCTGAAGTTCGTCAATCGCCTGGCAAGGTACATGGCCGCATGCCTGGCGGCCGTTGCTCGCGGCCGCCTTCCCCCGGACCTGATCTCCGCCCCTGATACCCCGAACTCAGACTCCACCAACCTCAATATCTCCTCCTGCGTGACGGCGCCGTCCCTTGCCAACCCCATGTCCCGCATGGCCTCGCGACACATCGCCATGTCCGGCGCCCGCCCCTCGGCCATCGAGAGCGCCGCCATTTTTGCCACCACACCCTCGATCTCGCGCACATTTCCCCCGACCCGCGACGCGATCGCGTCCAATATGTCCTTCGGCAGCGACAGCCCGCGGCGCAGCGCCTTATGCTCGACCAGCGCTCGCCGCGTCTCGGCTTCCGGCGTCCCAAGGCGTGCCACAAGACCGGAAACGAGGCGCGTAACGAGTTTCTCGCCGAGGCTCCCAATCTCGCGCGGGTGGACGTCGCAGGTCACGGCAATCTGACGATTCGCATCCCGCAGAGTATCGAAGGTGTGCAGGAATTCCTCGCAGGTCTTTTCCCTCGTCCCCAAGAATTGAACGTCATCCATCGCCAGGCAATCGCAGTTGCGAAACCTCGCCCGGAATTCGTCGAGTCTTCTGGCCTGTACGGCGCGAATGTACGAATTGGTGAACTCTTCGCACGAAAGGTACACTATCTTCGCTCCGGGTCGCGTCGAGCGCAGCCCGTGGCATATCCCCTGCAACAAGTGAGTTTTCCCAAGGCCGGATGCCCCATAAATGCAGACCGGGTTGTAGACGGGAGACGGCGATTCGACGATCATTCGGCATGCCGCGTTGGCCATGCGATTGCATGGACCGACCACGAAATTTTCCAACGTAAGATCGGGATTCAACCTGGTCCCGCCTTCACGCTCGGGCGCCACGGCCGAGGCGGCTTCGCCAGCCAAGACTGCAGACTCTTCCGACCGGCGCTTGGCATACTGCGATCCCGTTATCGTAAAAGCGATCTCGGGAGGCGTCCCAAGCCCCATGACCTCCGCCGCCGCCCGGCCTATTTCCCGCGAGTAATGGATTCGCAACCATTCCTTCACGAAACGGTTTGGCACCCCGAGTTCCAACCGGTGATCGTCCCAAGAAAGCGCTGAGATTCCCTGATTGCGAAACCACACCTCGAAGCTTGATTGCGGTAAGGTCTTTGCTAAACGATCAAGAACGTCCGCCCATTTCGCAATTCCAGTTTCAGACACAATATACCCCCCTTGACGAATGCACCATGTGCGGCACACTCGCCCAGCCAAAACTACCTTAGTTTTCGTCAACAGAGGAAGCTGAAGTAGGCTTCCCCTGGGAGAGTCCCCTTTGCTGCGACGGACGGTTTCTATAATCCGCTCGAAATCCTTTGTCAATAATAAAAAACCGGAAAAATTTTTTGACTTAACATGTTTTAAATAAACGAGTTACACACATGCGTCTTGTGGGTATTGAAGTCTCCTGTCTAGCCGTCAGAGGAACCCAATATGTGTTCGGCGATCCCTCCAGATTTATAAGTAGGCGTCGCCAGGCGAAGATTGCGATTACTCATCCCACATATAATGCCTTCCCACTATATTTAGTAGATAAAATGGGCTGCCACACTATATATAGTAATCGCGTGTCGTAGCGGCATAATATATAGCGCATTGTAGCATATTAATACGTAGATGCGCAGGTAGAGGGATTCAACTTATCGATTATTTTGAAGGAGAACTAGTAAAATTCCAGGGAAATGTCGAGAGCTTCGGCGGAGTGGGTCGGGAAGCCAGAAGAAATCCTATCAACGCCAGTCATAGCGATTTCCCGGATATTTGTCGGTCCGATGCCTCCCGACGCCTCCAAGATAGGCTTCGATCCGGTTTCCTGCTCGAACTTCGCAGACAAAACCACCGCTTTGCGTAGGGCGGCCGGGGCCATATTATCAAGCAGAACGATGTCAGGATTCTCGCGCAGGATTTTTTTCATCCCGCCTGTACACGAAGTCTCGATTTCGACGATTCCTTTAGGGCCGACCGCGGTCTTGGCCAGCCGCACTGCACCGGCTGCGTCGAACAGCCCCGATTTCGCGCCCAGAAACAAGTGATTATCCTTTATAAGGATCTGGTCGTAGAGGCCGCGCCTGTGCGATTTTCCCCCGCCGCATCTGACTGCCATTTTCTCGATGTCCCTCCATAGCGGCGTGGTTTTGCGCGTGTCGAATACGGCGGCTTTCGTGCCTCTCACGGCCTCGACCAGCCGGGCGGTAGCCGTGGCGATCCCGGAACATCTGGCCAGAAGGTTTATGGCGAGGCGCTCGCCGGCTAGTATCGTCCGGGCTGGGCCTTCGACTCTGGCCATCACGGTTCCCGGCGTTACGCCATGACCATCTTTCGTCTTCTGCACGTAGGAGATCTTACGACTCCACCGTCGCAATAGCCTTTCGACATCGCGCCATGGGCCGTTTCCGGCCACGGCGGCACCGAGGGCGGCATGGAGGCCGGCGCGGAGGGATGCGGGGGGGCCGTCAGGGTTGAGCGCTACCAGGAAGACGACCCACGGTAGATTAACGCCGGCCGCCACCCCCCGCCCCTTGGCTACGAACGCCGCCCGTGTGCGCATCCCTTCAGGGATCAGGGCGGCGGACGTGACGTCGCCACTCCCGAAGTCCTCGAGGAATGCCATGCGTATCCTATCGAGCAGACTAGGGAACCTTTTTCGGTTCACGGCATACTGACCTCGCGCGGCGCGCATGTTTCGGGCGCGGAACCTTCGCTTGCCGGAGCGCGGAGAGGAGAAGGCGGCGGGACCGGAGATCCGGGCTATTTCATGCAGACCCCGCGATCTTCTCCTGGGCCATATTCGCCCACTTGGTCCCTTTGTAGTTCTGGATTACAGTATTGTACATTTCCCTCGATCGCTTGAGGTATGTAGCCCGAAGCTCCTTGAAATCCGCAAGCTGGCGGAAACATTCCCCGGCGTGGAAGAGCGCCTCCGCGGCTAGAGATGGCTGAGACTCCGAGTACAACACCGGCACCCGGAGGAACTCCAGCGCGGCGTCCAGCAGTTTCTCCCTGGCTTGCTCCCCCGTAAGCTTCCTTCCGTCTATCAGCAGAGAGTGGCCGACGATGAGGTGCGCCCCGGCCATAACCTCTTCTGTTGCCTCTTTGTCCTCAAGCGCCTTCAGAGCCATTTCCTGCGCCTTGTCGGTTTTCCCCTTGGCGATCAGGCATCGCGCCTGTCCCAGGGACGCCTTCGGTTTGAGCATCTTGGCAGCCTCGTTGCCCGAAGCTGCGACTTTCCCATACCTTTCATAAGCCTCGTCATAACGCCCTTGCGCGAAGGACGAATCGCCGCGTAGAAGTATGCCGTACAGTTCGTGCACGCCTCCGATCTTTTCCAGCTCAGCGGACACCGCCTCGGCATCCTTGTACTTCTTTGCGCCAAGATAGGCTTCAACCAGCCGCATAGAAACGTCCGGCAGCAGCCTGGACGTCTTGAAGTTCTTTCTGAAATTTTCCAGGGACACAACAGCGTCGTCGAACCTTGCAAGTCTGAGTTGACATTCCGCCCTGTAGAAGTGCAGATATGGCCTGGCAAGCGCAGGGATATCCTTCTCCACCTCGGGGGCGACGCATTCGTCCAACAGATTCAGTGCAGTTTCGTAGCTGCCAGCCTTGAAACTCTGTATGGCGTTTATGGCCGTAGGGTTGACGGGGTTTATGTAAACTTCCTTTATTTCCTGGTTACGAAACGACATCTTCCCGCCGGCCGGCAGGTTCAGATCCACACCGTTGGCGTCGTCTTTCGTTATCCTGCCGGTGTGTTTTTCTCCTTTTCTCGTAACAACATAATCCCCGGCTTCGGCCGCTGCGCACCATGCGATAAGGACCATCGCGACACATGCCGAAGAGATCCATCCCCTTCTCATGGCTTCATCCTCCGATCGATCATTCAGGGCCGCGCTAGAAAAACCCGGCCGAATCCACCTGGCCCAGCCCTTTGCCGCCCCTTATTCTAAACCAGACGCCCGCAGGATACTCCAGTCGCGGTCTCCGTTCAAGCGGCATATCGTGGTCTCCGCGGCCGCCCTGTCATATGGCGCCCTCGGCTCTGAGGCGCGCCCGCTTCTCCTCCCTCCCCCCTAGCACCATATAACGTCCTGATCGCAAACGGCTTGCGGACTTTTACGCCTCCTCTTCTTCCGCCGGCCCGGTTCCCCTTTCCCTCGATCGGCCCTGTATCAGTACGGTGCATTCCCCCTTCGGTGGATTGGCAGAGTAGCGAGCGATCAGATCCGACAGCGGCCCTGCGCATATGTCCTCGTGGAGCTTCGTCATCTCGCGCGCCACGCAGGCCCGCCTGTCGCCCATCGCGCCTCTAACCTCAGATAGAAACTCGACCATCCGGTTGGCCGGAACATAAAATATAAGCGTCTCCGGTCTGTCCTTGAGGTCCGACAGCATCTTCGCCCTGGGACCGGGTTTCTTGGACGGGAAGCCGCGGAACAGGAACGCGTGAACCGGAAGGCCGCAGGCGCTAAGCGCGCATATCGCCGCGCAGGGACCCGGCAGCGGCACCACCGGTATCCCCTCGGCCCGGCACGCGGCGACGATACGGTAGCCGGGATCCGATATCAGCGGCGTTCCCCCCTCGCTGACGAGCGCCACCTTTTCTCCGCGCCGAAGCCGTTCGAGAAGCTGTTCCGCCGCCCGCGCCTCGTTGTGTTCCCCGTAGCTTACCGTCGGCTTGCCGGGCAGCCCCAGCCCCGCCAGAAGCCGCCTAGCCGTCCGCGTATCCTCGCAGGCTATCGCGTCGCATTCCGTAAGCGCCTCAATCGCCCTGAGCGTTATATCCTTCAGGTTCCCTATCGGCGTAGGCACTATCAGCAACGGCATCTTTTCACCTCGTTCCCGGCGCCGGCGCGATCCCGCGCGGACCCATCACGCCAAGCCAAGCCGCTTCGGACCAGGTCGTCTCCTTTGCTTCGGCTGCGCTGCGGTGCGCTCGAACGCGGAGCAGATCAGGCGCCAAGCTGCCCGCGCTCGGCCATGCCGGGCGCATCTCGCCCGAACAGCGCGAACCAAATCGTGCCGGCAAGACCGCACGCGGACGCCGCCAGCAGATTGACCTCCGGCGCTATCACCCACAAGTAAGCCCCGGCCATGGCGCCTAGGGAAACGACAGAATCCCGCATCAGGTAGTACGCGCCGAACGTGGCGGCCTTCCTGCCCTCCGGCGCAAGGTCCATTATCAGCGCCTTCCGCGTCGGTTCGCCGAACTCCTTAAGACCCCTTATTACGAAGGCCAGGACCAGCATCGGGAACGTCCTGGAGACCAGCAGGACCGCAGGGAAAATCGCGAAAAATCCGAACGTCGCCACCACGAACGGCTTCTTGTTGCCCCTGTCCGCCAGCCAGGCAACAGGGATGTACACGAGCATCGCCGCAACCATCTCCACGGCCGTCAGCACCCCGAATTCCGCCCCGCTCCTCCGGCACTCGTCCATACACCATATGGCTAGGTATGCGTACGGCATCTGTTCGCAGAACCTTACCAGCACGTCCGATGCCAGGAGGGACTTGAGCGGCGCCGGCATCCCAGCGATCAGGACTAGCGGGTTCCCCTCAGCTTCTGCGCCGGATTCCTTGCGATCCTTTATGAACTTCTGCTGGACGGCGATGGAGACGGCGCCTAGCGCGAGGGCGAAGCAGAACGCCAGCCGCACTCCATCCTCCCTGCCCCATGCGTCCACGAAGATGCCGCCGACTATCGGACCCAGCGCCATCGGGACTCGCCTGATCATCGAATGCATGGATACGCCCATCGTACGCTTGTTCTTCGGCAGCACATCGGCCACCAGACTCATCGTCGCAGGCAGCGATATGGCGGTCCACGAGAGGAAAAAGAACGAGCCGAGAAATACCGCCCACCATGCCGGGACGGCGATCACGACCGCGTATCCGAACATCGCCAGCAGGTTGAATACGAGCAGCGCGCGCTTGTAGCCGAGGCGGTCGGACAGATAGCCGCCGGGAAACGAGTAAAGGGCGCTTAGGAGGTTGTCGAGGGCGTTCAGGATGCCGGCCATCTCGAGCGCGGCGCCGAGCGCCACAAGATATATCGGCAGGAATCGCTCGGCCATCTTCTCGCCCATGCCGATCAGCACCGCCATGACCAGCAGGGCGGCGATGGGCCGCTTAAGGCCGAAAAACTCGACCGCCTTACGCAACTTTTCGCTCATCAGCCTCTTCCCAATCCCAAGACAACCCTCTTATTGACAACTCTTATCGCCGGGAACGCATGGAATTGGGATTATATTGCCGCAGCCGAACCGCGCCACGGAGGTATTTCCCCGGCCGGTTTGTTGTAATGAGACCAAAAGCCGGATGGCGATGACGTCCTCTTTAGGGTTACGGTCGCGGGAAGCGATTGGCGGAACGCCGTCGCGGACGGCCCTGGAAATCGCCCGCAACGGAGAGCGCGCCGACCATGGGACGCGGGAACTATCGGAGCGTCAATCGTTGTCGCTCGCAGCCCCCGCAAGGACGCGCGGTTACCTTTTCAGCAGTCTCGCCGCGATATGTATCGACGTCTCGGGCGGGTCCGCGTCCGCCGGGTGGCGTTCGTAGACGACCAGCGCATTGCCCTTCCCATCGCCGGCCGCCGCAGGGGCGTAAGACGGGTTCGGCTTGCCCGAGGAGACCTCCACCTGGCCTTCATACTTTCCGTCCGCCGCTACCAGAAAGACGATTATCTTGTTTGTATCTTCGGGGAAGCCGCTGTTCGGATCGCGCCGGTGACCGAGCCAGTGCGCTATCAGGTAACCCTTGCCGTCGAATGCCGCCGCCGGCATGCGGACGTATGCCTTCGGCCCACCCAGCACCGTCGTCGCGGTCAGTTTTCCGCTAGCGTCGAACAGCGCTGCACCGTAAGGCATCCCGTGCTGCGTGCCGCTCCGCCCTCCGGTGGTGCCGTTATACCAGGAGAACAGGTAGCCTCCGTTACCGTCCGATGCGACAGTAACAGGCGACTTTACGTTGTCCATCCCCTGATTCTTGATGGCGTGGGAAAGGACGGCCTTGCCGTCGGCGCCAACGGCGGCCATGAAAAGTCCGGTCGCTCCTGGCGGCGCACCCGGCGGAGCGTACGAACGGGACGCCCACCCGACCATCCACTTGCCGCCCGCCGAGGCGACCTTCAGCTCCCCTGCCCCCGAATGCTGCGGCATGCCGGCGCTGAGCGGCAGCGGACTGGCGTCCAGGACCTTCCCGTCCGGCGAAACGCGCGCGCCGGCCGCCATGTACTTGTCCTTCTCCCACGAACGCCACGCCACCAGAAAATTCTCGCCGTTGAACGCCACGTCCGGACTGCACTGGTTGTTTTCCCCGCCGGATACCAGTATGCCGTCGGGGTCGAGCACCTTGCCTTCCGGCGTGACGCGCGCGGCGTACACATCGAAATCCTTGTCGTTGCGCACATCCTCCCATACGACCAGCCAGCAGTCTTTTCCCCAGGCTGCGCGCGGGCGGTCCTGGCACTCCTTCGCGCCGCACACGAGGATGGGCTGGGAGTCGAGCGGCTTGCCGGTCTCGTCGAGACGGCAGGCATAGATGTCCGCATGCTCCGCCCGGCCGCTCTCCCAGACCACAAGGTACTTCCCACCGCCGTATGCCACGGCCGGGGTATGCGCCGGACGCGGCGATGCCGGCAGGATGACTTCGGCGCCGACCTCCGCCGCCGAAGCCGCCATGCCGCAAACGAGCGCCCAAAACGCGCAGCATGCACCGAAACGCGCGATCTTCATTTTTTACCTCCTGTCCCCATTGCTCCGCCCCCCTGCACGGGAGTGTAAACATCTATGGCGCTGCAAAGCGCCCACGTCATGTAGAACTCGCCTTCCGGCCCCCAGATCGGCGCCGGGGCCCAGCAGTACGGGTCGGCGAAACGGTAATCCTTACCCTGCTTGCCCTCGCCGAAGGTCCATAGGCTCCTGTCGCCTTTCGGGTCGGCGCGGACAAGCTTGGTGACGTATTTCTTTTCCAGATCGAGGCGCGAGCACGTGGACTCGTCGCCGCCGGGCAGATACAGGTAGCGCTCGCCTCTATCCGGTCCGAAGGCGGGCCCGCCCGTACACCAGAAGCTTACCTTATCGGCCGGTCCGGAGGCGCAGTGGAAGTTTTTGTCAACCTCCCCACCGTCCTGCGCCACGATCTTTCCGGATTCGCCGCCGATCTTTTTCGGGCCGGCCAGTCCCACGGCCTTGCCGGTCTTCATGTCCCAGTACCAGAAGACGCCCCAGGGGCTGTAGGGGTCGCGGCTGCCGGCATAAAGCCTGCCCAGTTTTTCGTTGACCAGCAGGCCGCCGCCGTACGAGGACATCCTGAGCGGTCTTTCGAGCGTTACGCCGAGGTCCTGCACCGTCTTGCCGTCCGGCGAGGCCTTCATGAGCTTCCCGTCATCCTTTGCGAAGTAGATGGAGCCGTCAGGCGCGGTGCCTTTTACGGCCGCTCCCTTGACTGCATCGGCGGCCGGAGCGGGCTCGACGGTCATCTTCTCCAGGTCCATCCTCCACAAGTAGCCGTCGTTATAGGGGTCGTGGATCACGAGGAATTTCCCCTGGGGATCAATGCCGATCCCCATTCCAGCCGCGTATCCCCCGCCGCGAAACCGGACGCACTCCGCCGGGCCTCCCCGCTTCCCATAAGGCCCGGCCCAGCCGATGGTGAAAGCGCGTTTCTTCTTCGCGTCGTACTTGACCAGAGCGTTATCCTTCTCGAAATCGAGGAAATACCAGTCGCCGTTAGGCGCCATGACCCGCGCAACGCCTCCGGTAAGCTCCATCTGCGACCCCGGTCCGTCCTGATAGCCGCCGTTGGTCAGCGAGCCTATGGCGGCAACCTGCCGCCTGTAGACCACCCCCTCGCCGTATGGATAGTCCCTCCCAGGAACCTTCGCCGCGGCCGGCGATGTTTTTTCCCCGGCCCTGTCCTCCGCCCTCCCGCCCGAGACCGCCCATAACGCGACGCCGGCCGCCAGGCCGATCGTCGCAGCCCCAATCCCGATCTTCATCGTCAGCCCTCCAAAACCTTTCGCGGCACATGCGGTCCCCGCACCGGCTCCCGAAGCGGCCGCGGCGCCGTCCCCTCCGGCGGAACCGGCTGCCCCCTCCGCTCCCCAGGTGCCGGCGTCGAGTCCGGATTGTTCGGACCGGCCGCCGCTACCATCGCCGGCCGGTTTGCCCGCATCGTTCGGCCGCCCTCCGCCGCTCGCGCCGCCTCCGGTCAGTTCCTTTATATATTCGGCCAGACTTTCCGGAACGCTTATCCTGGAACCCGCCGAAAGTGCATCCTCCACCGCAACCGCCGATATCCCGGCATAACCGGCGCGAACCATCGCCGCGCGAAGTTTTTCCAGGCCGCGCCGGATATTCGTCTTCACCGTGCCGAGAGGCATAGAGAGCATCGCCGCGACTTCGGAATGGGTCAGTCCCTGTTCATAATGCAGCACTATGGGCAGGCTGCAATCTTCCTCGATGTCTGCGAGCGAAGCATTCAATGCCTCCTGGAGTTCTCTCCTTTCGGGGTTTTCGGTTTCCGCGCCGCGTCCGGCATCAGGCTCGGCCAGGTGGGACATGGCGTATTTCCTCTCGCGTCTGCGCCGCGCCAGTTCGGAACCGTGCATCTCCCGATAAACATTCAAAACGAGACCCAAGAGCCATGACCGGAACGATCCCTCGCCCCTGTAGGCTGATGGGTTCCGCACGGTTCGCGCGAAGCTTTCCTGGCATATGTCTTCCGCATCCGCGGGATCGCGAGCCAACCGGAGCGCGAAAGAATAACAGGCTGCTCGATGGGCCATGAGCAGCTCGCCCAAGGCGTCCCGATCGCCACCCGCGGCTCGAGCGATAAGGGCTTTTTCCTCCACGCGCTGCGTACTCCTCGGGCATTTACCTTTCTCGTTCGCTTACTTCCCCGGAGTCTTCTTCATTATACAGCGTGGACGCAAAAACGCCTCCGGTTTCAAAATTTCTTAAAATCTCGCCCGGTTTGTGTAGCCATCTTGGCGTTCACGCCAGATTGGCACTATATGCTGTGTCGGCGACAACTAAAAGCCACACATATAGGATGTGCCGATACTTGACGGATTTTTCAAAAAATCAGGCTTGACTTTGTTTAGTGAATAATATAGATAATAAGTGATACATCACTCAAAGTAACGCTTTTGAGAGGACTTTATGGAAATCGAGCAGCAGATGCTATCTTCAGAGCACTCCCTTCGATCGAAAGGGTATGCGCGCCAAGCGTGCTTCTTCGGCAATTACATTCACAGCATAACGGGTCCTAATGGGAACCAGATTGCCATCCCCAAACCCCTGATGCGGGTAATAAAGGCATCGAAAGAGAGCCAGTTGCTGCTGGTGTGGTGGAACAACGAACAATTCATAAGGGCGTACACGTACGAATCGCTGACGCGCAAGATACCTAATATCCACGCGAAGATAAGATCGGAATTGATCGCCGAGGGGCAGAACGAGGCGAAGGCCGAGGAACTTGCGGACAAGGCTATCGCCGAACTGTCTTCGAAGGCGATGCAGGTAGAACCCGACAAGCAGGGCAGGATCGTTCTTCCAAAGCAGTGGATGGAAAAACTTGGAATGCGCGGTTCCGTAAAAATCGAGGGTCGCTATTCGTACATCTCTATCGGCAGGGTGGAGACCGAGGAGAAGGCGGAGGAGTCTGCTGCGACCGTACCAGCGGAAAATGAGGAGCTGAATGCCAAGGTTACGGCGCAGCTAAACAAATGGTAAGGGCGGTCGAAACTTCAACCGCCAGAGGGAGGGGGAAAACAAGAGATGGAGTCTTACGATTCGATTTTCGAGCACCTGAATGCTGTAGGAGCGGGCGAACGGCTGCCCGATCGCCTGCGCGGTGATCTCGACGATCTGATGACAAGGTACGAGCGCTTCATAAGCAGGCCCAACAGGACGGGCTTAGTGGAGATTTCTCCTTACCTCGCCGCCTTGTTGCATCCTTCGGATCGCCGCAGTCCGGCTAACCCCGCGAACCTACGCCGCGATACGGTCGCCACCATGGCGGTCGGGTCGGCGGTCTGCGGGTTCCATCCGGACGGCATCAGTCCCGCACGACCTTCTATCATGTAGTCCATACCAAGCGATCGGACAAAGTACGGGCCATGTTTACCGCAATCCGCCCTGCATGCCTGAATCGTCCCCGGCTTTCCTCCTTGTCCTGACGCAGGGTGGCTTTCGGAAGACGAAATAGACGGCGGATGGGACATAATAAATGCCTTGAACTAGTTCCTGGTGTTTGAGTTACGAATATAGTGTCGTGCTATTCGATCAAACATACGGGTTCCCTGACAGGATTCGATCCCTTGATTCTTCTCAAACCGGGAGGTTACCGGCCCCCAAAATAGTTCAACCCAGAGCCGGTTGCGCTGCAGGCTGGAAGAGAGCGAGGCCGAGAGGAAAGATGGCGTCGAAAAGGCGATCGGATGCGTTTTTATGGGATTTTGGATGATCGAACCGGCCGCCGATAAGGCTAAAGATCGCGTTCGAGACACAAAAGGGCCCTGTCGGGACGGAGTATCCCGCGGAATCCCCGGGATTCGCACGCTCTGGCCATTTGTTGAGCGATCAGACCGGCATCGCCGGGTCGCGCCCGGGGCCGATCCCGTC
>CALKMO010000014.1 GCA_937991785.1 uncultured bacterium
CGGCAAGCGCAACGTCCCGAACCGAATCGCCGGGCCGTACGTTTCGGATGTCAACCGGCTCGATTCGCAGATGCGCTCCGCCGTCCAAGCCGTATGCGACGCCGGGTACGACTGCGATCTGGGAGACGAGGACTACCTGGCCGAGTATGGCGGAGTGGAGGGCGGGCGGTTCCGCGTCGGGAAGATGTACTACTCCGCCGTAGTGGTGCCCGAAGCTCCGACGTGGCGGCCCGGGACGCTCGATCTGCTGGAAAAGTTCGCTGATGCCGGCGGGACGGTGATTTTGCTCGGAAAACTTCCCGAGGAACTCGATTGCGAACCGGCGGAAGAGAGGTGGTCGGCCTTCGCCTTGAAAAAGAACGTGCTTCTGCTTCCCTCCTCGGCGCGCGAACTACAGTGCGCTCTTGATGCCCGCGTCAGATCTCCCTATCGCCTCCGCGACCGAGATGGCATGCCGGTCAAGGATACATACGTGCAGTACCGAGCGGACGGCGATACGGCGTTCCTGTTCGTAGCGAACTCCAGCAGGAATTTCGGACGCGAGTACCGCCTGACGCTGTTCGGTGCGGCCGGCAAGCCATTGGCCATCTGGAACCCGCTGACCGGCGGCAGGAATGCGGCGGATGGACGTAAGATCGGAGGAGATGTCGTGTGCGAGTTCGAGCTGCCGCCATGCGGGTCCCTGCTGCTGGCGGTAGGCAATGGCGCCCTTGAGCCTGCGTCGGGCGCCGCTGGCATCGAAGGCTCCGCCCGCGCCTCGATCGCCGAAGGACTTCGAAGGGCCGAGAAGGTATCCGCCAAGAGTAAAAAGAGAGCGGCGGAGGCCGAAGGCGGAGCCGCGGGAAATGCCAGCTCCGTCCACCGAGTCCGAACGAAGGTCGGCGATGTCGTTCAGCTGCCGGCCGAATGGAAGTTCGAACGCACCGAGGACAACGTGCTGGTCCTCGACAGGATCGCATGTTCCTTCGACGGCGGCAAGACCTTCTCCGACGAGGACATGGACTTCCGCGTCAGACGGCGGATCGCCGAGCGGTTCGGCACGCGGGAGGCGCTATCCTGGCAGCCGTGGGTTGCCGTTAAGAAGGGACTGTTCGACGGCAAGGGCGGCGAGGTCACGCTGCGCTACCGCTTCCTTAACTCGCTCGCGAAGGTCTCGAAGGCGGCCGTGGTCATAGAGGATCTGCGCAAGGGCAGGCTTTCGGTCAACGGTACGCCCGTTGACGTATCCGGTTGCGGATGGCACTGGGACCGCGGCTTCGGCAGAGTAGACATAACAAACCTCCTCCGGACCGGACCGAATTATGTGGATTTCGCTCTGAGATACGACTTCCTATCTGAGATCGAGAACGCCTACATCGTCGGCGACTTCGGCGCGCGAGTGCTGGAAAACGGGTTCGAGGTCGAGATGTGCGCCGAGCCGGCCTTGCTGGCCAACGGATCGTGGGTTAGCCAGGGCTATCCGTTCTATTCGGGGAGCATGATTTACAAAACCGTTATAGAGCACGCCCCGAAGTCATGCGCCCGTACGGTCCTGCGGCTTATCGAACCGTCGGGCACGCTGTTCGTCGTCCGGGTCAACGGCGCGCCGGTCGGGAAGCTGCTTTGGCGCCCGTGGGAGATCGACCTGACCGGATTCCTGAAGAAAGGCGCTAACGAGATAGGCATAGAGGTTGTATCCAGCAGGCAGAACACGCACGGACCGCTGCACGTGCGGGAAGGGGATTCCTATAGATGGTTCGGCCCGAATTCGTTCGAGGACGAGAATATCGTAAGGAAGGAGTTCTCGCTATTCGACTACGGCCTTCTGGGCGGCGCCGAGATGGTCATGGTCAGTGAGTGAGTGAGATGCCGCCCCCAAGGCTGGTGTTTTGGGAGACGACGCGGGCGTGCAACCTCAGATGCGCCCACTGCCGGAGGCTCGAGGCTGCAGGGCCGGAATCCGCCGACGGGCTAAACAGGTCCGGATATTCCGCCGGGTCGGTATCGTCCGGCGGCGAGCTTAGCAGCAAGGATGCCCTGACGCTGGTCGGAGCCGTCGCCGAGACCGGCAGGCCCATACTGGTGCTCAGCGGCGGAGAGCCGCTCCTGCGGCCGGACATATTCGACATCGCCGGCCGGGCCGTGTCGCTCGGACTGACCGTTTCGCTGGCGACCAACGGTACGCTGGTGGACGATGCCGCCGCCGAACAGATCGCCGCATGCGGTATCAGGCGTGTCGCGATAAGCCTCGACGGCCCCGATGCGGCCTCGCACGACGCTTTCCGCGGCGAGGCCGGCTGCTTCGACAAGGCGCTTGCCGGCTTCGGACGCCTTAAGCGCCGCGGAGTAAGCCTGCAGATAAACACCACCGTTACGCGCGGAACGCTCGGGCGGGTCGAGGAGATGTACGGGTTCGCCCTGCGCCTAGGCGCCGACGCGCTCCATGTGTTCTCGCTGGTCCCGGTGGGGTGCGGGGCGGAGATAGCTCCGGAGGCGATGCTGTCGGCGGCCGAATCGGAAAGGCTCCTGCTCTGGATCGCGCGCAAGGCGGCCGAAGGGCGGATACAGATGAAGGCGACCTGCGCGCCGCAGTATTTCCGGATCGCGCAGACCGTGGCCTGGCACGGCAAGCTTCGCGATACGGAGGGAACCGCCGGAGTCGGCGCGGGCCGGCCAGGCGCTGAGGCGGCCGCGGGCGCCGGCGGATCGGCCGGGAGGTACGCAAAGGGCAGCGCGGGCGCAGCGGGAATGCCTGACGGGGAGGCGCGGCGGGGAGGGGCGGCGCGGGGCGGCTCGGCGCCCGGCGGGGGAGACTCGCGTCGAGGTCAGCCCGAGGATGCGCGCGGCGAGTCCCTGGTCCGGGCCGCGCATCCGTCAGGAGGCGATGCGCTATCCGCAGCCACAAAGGGCTGCCTGGCCGGCACGGGCGTATGTTTCATCTCCAGCGCCGGCGAGGTCTTTCCCTGCGGATACTTACCGATATCGTGCGGCAACGTCCGGGAGCGCCCGTTCCGCGAGATATGGGAAAGCTCGCCGGTATTACTCGACTTGCGCGATCCGGACAGGTTGAAGGGAAAGTGCGGGCGATGCGGGTTCAAGCTTGTGTGCGGAGGTTGCCGCGCCCGCGCCTACGCCGTTCGCGGCGATTACCTTGCCGAGGAGCCTTCCTGCGCGTACCTGCCCCCGTGAACGCGCGAGGCTTTCGGCGGACCGGTGCCTTCGCTCCCCCGATCTCACGGTTCGGCCCTAAGGCTGCGGCGAGTTTGCGTGGACATGAACGAACATCGCCTTTCCCCCCTTGGAGTACAGTCCTATCTTCCCGGTATTGAGCGTCGCGTCGGAGGCTTCGAGCAGGACGACGTTGTTCGCACCGGCGGAGATGCGTTCGCCCGTAGCGAGGACCTGCAGGATCAGAAGGCGCGACGATCGCAGCGCTCCCGGCCTCTCTCCGCCCTCCTCCACCTCCAGCGGCTCGTTGTCCTGCAGCGCCGCGAGCGCATTCAGGGCCGCGCCTACCCTGGCGGGATCGGCGGAGGCGAGTCGCTTCCTGGAGCCGGACTCGACCAGGAACAACTCCGCCCGCTTCTCGCCCGGCGCTACGGCGAACAGGTAATACTTTCCGCCGCCGTGGCGGAAGACCAGCCCGACCTCGCCGGACCCGCACGCGGCCGCGGCGCGGAGCAGTCCGTTCCGGATCTCGAAGCGTTCCAGCAGGTTGATGCGCCCGGCCCCGGTCTCGTCGAGCCGCAGGCACGCCCCGCGGACGACCGGCCAGGGCGGCGCCGACTTTTCCTCTTCGTACGACCTCCAGAACTCGCCGCCCCGGTTGAAATTCTCCGTGAACCAAAATGCCGGCGGCGGCGAAGTTGGCGGGAAGGCGTCCCAGTTGCCTTTCAGCGGCGCTATCAGGATGTCATCGAAAGACGCCCTCGAATCCACCGAGTAAAGGCCGATCCTTCCCCGTGCCGGGACGGGAATAGCGGAGGCAAGACAGACGGCGCCATCAACCATGCATACGACGCGCCTGCCTGCCGCTTGGACTTGAAGCTCGCGCCATTCGCCGGCGCCTCCGGCGCGCCGCGGCAGCGGAGAGACCTTGATGATCTGCCAGCCGAAGGGGTCTTTCATGTGCCAGGCGAGCTGGACCTGCGTTGGCGCCGAGTGGAGGCGGAAGAGCAGGAAACCGTCTTCCCCTGCGGCGAAGATCAGCCCGGCGCGTCCGTCCTTGCCGTTGGAATGTATCCGGACGCGCGCGGAAAAGGCGAAGTCGGACCATTCGCGGTCCCCCGCCATGATCGCGTGGAGCAGACCGTCTTCGCTGTACTGGTGGAGCATACCGTCCTCTATGTACCACGTCCGCGCCTCCTCGCCGCCGGTCTCCTGCCGCCACTCTTCGATCGCCGAGGGCTTCTCGAAATCCTCGCGAAAGATCGCCGGCCCCCTTTCCAATGCCGCGACGCTCGCCGTTTCCTTGCCCACAACAATATCGGTAGCTCCGCCACCGGGAAATCCGGGCTTGGATATATCCTTCGAATCGCAGCGATCTAGAGCGATGGTTTCC
Organism: uncultured bacterium; assembly: GCA_937991785.1. Taxonomy (GTDB): domain Bacteria; phylum Planctomycetota; class SZUA-567; order H5-PLA8; family CALKMO01; genus CALKMO01. The sequence goes on from CALKMO010000014.1 coordinate 4,541, forward strand.
ATCAGGGCTGGGCGCGCCTCTATGCGCCTTCCATCCCATATGGGGATGATGCGCGTCCAAGTGCGTCTTCCCGGCGCGCGGACCTGGACGCAGCGTTCGCCAGCAGGAACGAGGCACCGCAGCGGTATGCGGCCGACAGGTCTGCCGTCAACGAATGCTTCGGCGCCGGCCGGTTCCCCTGTTATCTCCAGCGCGCACGACTCGCCGACTCCCTCCTTGAGCGGGCATCCGGCCATCCATTCCCGCGCCGTCGCCGCCGGCACGGCGAAATTGATCCGGGAGGCTCCCATCGCCATGTTCACGATTCCGACTACCTTCCCGGAGCGAAGGACGATCGGTCCGCCGGAGTTGCCCGGTGTGACGGCCGCGTCGAGCTGGATGCGCTCCAGCTTTCCCCTATCGTCGTGTCTAAGCGAGGTGACGCATCCGTGGCTTATGCTGATCTCCGGTCCCCTGTGCAGCACCGAAAAGATCCGCCCCAGAGGAAATCCGACGACCCAGACCGGGGTCGTCTCGACGAGCGCGTCGGAATCCCCGATCTCGAGGCACGGACAATCGCCCGCTTCGATCTTAAGCAGGGCCAGATCCGCATCCGGGTTGCTCGCGAGGAGCCTTGCTTGGTATGCCTTTTGACGCGGCGTCCCAGACCGCAACACCGCCTCGATCCTGGCCGGACGGTAGGGCAGCCGGATTTCACCCATCTGCCGCCCGGGCGAGACCACGTGCCAGTTGGTCAGTATGCGGCCGTCGGATGTCACGAGGAAGCCAGATCCGGAGGATTCGATCGCGTCGCCATCGTCCACGTACGAGACGCCCTTGATTTGTACGAACACGGTCGCCTCGCGAAGGCGCGACAAGGTACCGAGTTCCAGCGCCCCGTGGGAACTGTCGCCCGGCATCTCCGCCCCGGCGGCAAATGCCGCCGCCAGCACGCATATAGCCATCCAACGCATGGATTCCCCTCCGCTTCGCCGGCGGGGTTTCTCTACACCTGAAGACCGTCCAGATCGCTCCCGCATCTTGAGCGGCGATCCGCACCATAAGATTCCGGCGTCCGACGGGATTGTTCACTCGCTCCCCTAATTATAAAGATGAA
>CALKMO010000015.1 GCA_937991785.1 uncultured bacterium
GAACCTCTGAAACGTAGCGGTCCCGCGGTGAGGGTTCGGCAACCATGCATCCGATTCCTTCGGCCTTACGCGCTGTATGACTTCCTTGGGACCGAACCGATCCCGCCATCGCATGACCGGCTTCCTTTCCGCCGGCTTCGAGTACGCCGCCTTCCATATATCGGCGAACATCGTCCGCGTCTGTTTGCCGCCGTCGCGCTCGAAAAGCTCTCTCCATGCCTCCGGCGACGGCCGCTCGGGCGCCTGTTCCGTGAAGGCGGGCAGTTCCCGCAGGAGCCGCAGGAGGCGCCTCGTCTTATCGTTCGCGTCGAAAAGGCGGCGCCAGAACTCTTTCTCTCCCCAACCGGAGGGGAACGGCGCCGCCAGCTCCGGCATCGTGTCGAGCAGTTCGATCAACCGCTCGAAAACCTTGTCATCGGATATCTTGTTTCGAATCGGTAGCGACACCCGCTTATCCCTTCCAATCAACCGATGATCCGCTTTGTTCAGCGAACCGTCCCGTTCCTGCTTTCCCCAACTCCCCGCCCTTGTGGCGACAAGGCTGAAGGCAGTAGTATAAGGCGGTCGCCGGTTCCGGCAACGTCTGCGGGCGGCCGCCGGGTCGGACTGCGGTATGCAGGGCGAATCGCGCGGACTTTCCGCGGCGGGACCGCATCGGCATCGTCGCAGCCGGCGATGGCATGTCCGCCGTGGCGGACCGACCGCAAGGCTCGTGCGTAAACTTTCAGGGGGAATTGCTCATGTCTGACGCGGAGGCAAAACTCGAACGGCTGGAGGAGATCATGCGCGGGGTGGGATCCTGCGTCGTGGCTTTCTCAGGCGGCGTGGATTCCAGCGTGCTTTGCGCCGCCGCCGCACGCGCTCTCGGCGACAAGGCGTTGGCGGTCACGGCGGCTTCGGAATCGTTTCCGGAGAGCGAGATGAAGGATGCGATCGAAACTGCGCGGGAGATCGGAATCCGCCACGTAATCGTCCGCACCGAGGAACTGGACGACCCGGATTTCTCGCGGAACACCCCGAATCGCTGCTACGCGTGCAAGGCGCACCTGATGGAGAAGCTGGGCGAGGTTGCGGGGCGCGAGGGGATGGCCCACGTGTGCCTTGGGGCAAACCTTGACGACGGGACCGATTTCAGACCTGGCGAGAAGGCCGCCGCTGAACGCGGCGCGCGGTTCCCGCTTCGCGAAGCCGGTTTGCGCAAAAAAGACGTGCGTGAGATCGCCGCGTTCCTTGGGTTGAAGGTCGCCGACAAACCTTCCGCCGCGTGCCTGGCGTCTAGGATCCCTTACGGGGAGGAGATCACCGCCTGGAAGCTGGAGCGCGTCGGCAGGGCCGAGGAATACCTGAAGTCCATCGGGTACCGGGTGGTTCGAGTTCGGCATCACGGACTTACCGCGCGCATAGAAGTGCCCCCGGCGGACCTCGCGCGCCTTGTCGGCGAGGATAGAGAGGCGATCGTCAGCCGGCTCAAGTCGCTCGGCTTCCTGTACGTTACCGCCGATCTGCATGGTTTCAGATCCGGTTCTATGAACGAGGCCTTGCCTGGCGGCATAATGGGCAAAATGCGCGACGCCTAACGCGGCCGGGAACAGCTGTAATCGCTCGCCGCGCCCGTATGCTTGGGACTCCGAGTTCTCCTCGGAGAGAGAAGGCGAAGTATGGCGGAAACCGACGGCTACATCAGACGGCGGGCTGACAAAACGCTCGCTGACGGAACGGGAGCAACAAACGCCGATCCCGGATCGGGGCGCGCCGCCTCCTCGAGCCATCCTCCATCCGACGTTCGGATGACCTTCACTGAACACCTGGCGGAGCTGCGCCGGCGGCTCCTGCTTGCAATCCTGTCCGTGGCGATCTGTTCGGTCGTCGGGCTGGCCTGCTATAAAGATGTCTTCGCGTTCCTGGTCCATCCAGTCGAGACGCTGAACGCGAAGCTCGAACGCGAAGGGATTCGTTCCCCGGTCCAGCCTCAATCTAAGGGTCTCACGGACACTTTCATGCTGGTCTTCGAGGCCTCGCTGCTAACCGGGCTTCTGCTGGCATCCCCCATGGTCGTCTACCAACTCTGGGCTTTCGTCTCGCCCGGCCTCTACCCGCGGGAAAAAAAAGCGATAACTCCGATATTGGCCTTCGGCATCCTGGCCTTCATCGGCGGCGCCGCCTTCGCTTACAGGATGGTATTCCCGTTCGCTCTGGAGTTTTTCGTGCGGCTGGACTTGGAACTGCACATCCTGCCGCAATACGTTATGACCGACTACGTGTCGTTCCTGCTGCTGACGATGACCTGCTTCGGGACGGCGTTCGAGCTTCCTTTGGTGATCGCGGCGCTGGCCCGATTGAGGCTGGTGTCGCCTTCCTTCCTGGCCGGCCAATGGCGGTATTGCACTGTGGCGGCATTCGTTCTCGGATCGGTGCTCACGCCTGGACCCGATACCATATCCATGCTCCTTATGTCCGGAGCGCTTCTGCTGCTCTACGCCTTGTCCGTGGCGGCGGCGTGGGTATTCTATCCTCGGCGGGAAGGAACGCCCGCCGAAGGGATGCGATAGGCTATCGGGCCCGACCGCCGGTTGCCGCGGTAGCGGGAAAATAAGGCGAGGCGTCGAGACGCAAAAGGGCAGCCGCGCTAGCACGCTGATTGCAAGCCGCAGGGCCCGGATCGCATGCAAAGGAGATAGGGAGGCTGCGGGCAATGCTCAGAGGAGTGCGTTCACGTGAGGAGCTGGCGCGGTTCGCCATAAGCAGGCGCCTCCAGGCCCGCGTCGGCGCGCTCCTGGCGAAGTCTGTGGAGGTAACCGGTGCCCTGCTCGAAACCGCTCAGCCCGGCAGCGCCGTCGAATCGCTGCTGCTCTCGGAAGAGCTGCTTAAGGACGCGCCGAATTTGACATCCGAGCGCATCGGGGAGATCGCCGTCGCGCGCGGCATCAAGGGGCGGGAACTCCCGGCGATATCCGTCGCCGACGGCGACGGCGGGCGCAGGGTTCTGTGCCTGGAGGAGGAGATACTGGCGGAAGGAGCCCTGGGCGGCGGGGAAGGTGGAACGGCCGCGGACGGTACGGCCGCCGGCGGCGCCCCTCTGATGATCCTCCCGACGCCAGGCGAGATCGTCGGCGCGCCGCTGCGGCAGGGCGGCGCATCAGGGGATGCCGGAGGCATTATGTCGGCGGCGGAGATCGCCCGCGTCCGTCTGCGCCTGGCAACATCGGCCGACACCAAGGAACGCATCGAATGCCTTCGGACCCTGGCCTACGCTCCTATCCCCAACGCCGAAAAGGCCGATCATTTTATGCGGAACCTTTACGGCGGCGATCCGGCCGTGAGGTCCGAAGCGGCGAAACTGCTCGCCGTGCTGGGACTAACCGCCGACCTTGCGGAGGCGCTAGCCGAGTTGTCGTCTCCGGAAGCCAGGCAGCGCGGCATGGCCGTAGAAAAGGCGTCGCGGATAATAGGGAAGGGGCGCGAGTTTGACGATTCGTGCTGTGCCTTGACGATACTGGCCGCTCTGCGAAGCGAACCCGAAAAGAGCTTGCGCGCGCGGATGCTCGAGGCGCTCCGCCCGCTGGCCGGCGTACTGACCAAGCGCCCCGAGTACACGCGGGAAACCATACGGCGCCTCGTGGACCTCGTGGCGACCGCCCGCGCGCAGGACCCTTTGGACGCATCGCTCTTTGCCCCGGGTCGTCTCTTGGTGCGGGCGCTTCTTTCCAAGGACGCCGCAGCTTGCGAATCGGCCCTGTGGGAGGAATACGAAAAGAGCGCCAGCGCCCACTCTGCCGCCTTCGTCCTACTTCACTTGCTCGAATCCTACGAAAAGAACCCGAACCTCCCGCGAAGCGCGGACCGCGGTTTGCCGCGCCTGCTGGAACTGTCAGCCAGGTTCATCGCTTCCGACGCAGAGGAAGGACGCGATTCGCGCATGGTAGGCGGGATGATGGTGCGCATAGGAAGCGCCGCCATTCCTCCGCTGTGCGAAGCGTTTCCCAAAGCCTTGCCGGGCGCCCGGAAACACATTCTCAGACTTATGGACGAGATATGCCGCTACCGCGGCACGCCCCCGGAAATGAAAGCGCGCGCAGCTCGCGTGCTGCTTACATGCATCGAAGGAGGGCAGAAGGGCCTCAGGATGGCGGCGATGGAATGCCACCTCTGCGGAGATCCGGACCTGCCGGATGAGCTGAAGGACAAGATAGCCGCTGAGATGATCCGACATATATCTGATTTCGGATTCAAACCCGATATAGAACGCGTCGAAGGGACCTTGGCGAGAATAGGATTGCCCGCTGTCAAGCACCTGTTGCCGCTCCTCGACAGGAGAGCGCCGCCGGCAGATCGCGCGAGGGGCTGCAGGGTGCTGGGCGATCTATGCCTCCATCTTAAGGTCAAGGCCTCGGAGCGCGCCAAGGCGTCAGCCGGGCTGGACGACGCCGTAAGGGCGGTCATGCGTCTGGCGATGGAAGACGCCGAGACCGCATCGTCCGAGGAACCGTGGACGGCGATGGGCAAGGCGTGCGCCTCGCCACTGGTATCCCGCGAGACCTTCGATCTGGTGTCGCGCCGCCTCATGGATGCGCACGGTAACCCGAAGCTCGCCAAGGCCACTCTCGACGGACTGGCTTGGATGGCATCGGGACGCAAGTGCCGCCGCGAGAAGTCCCACGCGGTCATCCGCGAACTCCGCGTCGCCTTGGATGCCGTGCCGAGCGAACTACAGGTCGAGACGATAGACAAAGACGGCGAAACCGTATTCAGCCTCGACCGCAACGTGGAGGAGTACATTAAGATCATCCCCGTAGCCGTCCGCGGACTTGCCAGAATAATCGTGGCGGGCACCGTAGGGGAGGCCGCCGCCCGAGATGCGACGGTGTACCTGATAGGACTGTGGAAAAAGATTTTGGCCGGAGAATTGATCTGGGGGCCAGCCAATTCGGCGGTGCTGACTGAGGCTCTGCGCGACGCCGGATGCGCCGCGGGCGTATCGCCTTCGCTGCGCGGCGAGATCATCCGCGCCTTGGGGCCGCGCATCTATCAGATACCTGTAATGCTGGCGATCGCCGAAATACTCGGACGGAACGATACCGACACCCTAGCGCCGCTGGCCGTCGCCGCCGCCCAAGCCATATTGAAACATTACCACAGGGAGGAAGGCTACGACGCGGAGGATCGCGAACATGTCCTTAAGGCGCTTTACCTTATCGGCCGCCGCAAGGAACTTTCCGCGGCAAAGGCCTCTCCCGAAGAGATAATGATGTTGCGACGCCGCATCCTCGATGACCTGATGGCGGGCCTTAAGGATGGGGTTACCGGATGCTACCACCACTTGATAGCATTAAGGGACCGCGATCCAGTCCCCGAGGAGATCAAATCCGAGGTTGAAAGACGCCTGGCGGAATATCACAGTTTGGCTACGACATGAACGGCGCGGGGCGAACGCGAAAATACCCCCTAAATCTACGGCTTCGGCTGATCTTTGCCGCCTCCTCTCTTCGCCTTCACGAACGTTATCCTTTCTTCGCGCATCACGCGTCCCAGGATCCCCGACACATACTCGATTATGACGCGTTCCTCGCCGCTGACAGGCGGCTCGAAGTTGAGCGGCAACAATCGCCCGTCCGCACCGACGTCGAACCTCTTGGTGCCGTGCGGGACGGCGGTCTCCAGGCGGGTCCGCGCATCCTTCGTGATCTGGGCGAGAAACGCGCGCACGGGAAGGATATCGAAGCTCAGGGGGATGTACTGCTCGCCCGCCTCCCCGAAAAACGCCACTTTGTCCACCGTCAGGTACCGACCGTCCTGCGACAGGGAAAAACCGGCTTTGACTGAACCGCCCCAGGACGGTTCGACGACCTCACCCGCCTTGACCTTAAAGGACGGCCATTCGCCCTTTCCAAGCGCCACATGTTCCCTGTTCCTGACAAGCAGGCCGAATCTAAGCGAGTAAACGTCCTCCGGGACCGCCGTCCGGTGAAACCGGTCGTCGAACGCGAAAAAGAAACCCCTGGTCCCTCCTATGATGAACGAACGGATCGAAACGCCCTTTTGCGCCGGCTTGTACTTAGCGAGCACGTCAACGATACCCGCAGGGCCCGAGTAAGGGCGGTACTCGACCGTGTTGCCGGCGGGATGCGAAACGAATTCGTACAGCTTCCCGCGCAGGCATATCGCGCGGGAGAGCAACGATGGCGGATGGCCGTGGATCAGAAGCGAATCCGCTCCGTAGTCGTCGAATTTTCCGTTGCAATCGTCATCGAATATCGTTATCTGCAGACCCTCTATCTCAGCCGTCTTGGCGCACGCCCGTAACAAGCGGAGGCGGTTCGGCGCCCCAGCCGGCACCAACACGAACTCGTACCGCGTGCTGGTGCCGTCGTGAAAGGAGAACTTGCACTTGATCGGTCCGAAGCCGTGCGGCGCGCGCATGAAAACCTCGCCGCTTCCTTTCGCCGAATCGCCGTC
>CALKMO010000016.1 GCA_937991785.1 uncultured bacterium
GTCAAAGCGGCCGAGGCGGCTTTGGAGGTCGCGAGGGCCAAACTTGCGGACATGAAGGCCGGCACCCGTCCGGAGGAGATAGCGAAGGCCAGGGAATCCGTCCGCCAGGCCGAGGAAAGCGCGGCGTTCGCCAGGAGCGACCTGGACCGGATATCCAAGATGGTAGAGAGCGGATCTCTGCCTGCCGAGTCGCTTGAAAAGGCGCGCGTGACGCATGTGGCCCAGCAGGCCGCGCTCGCCGCCGCCAGGCAGCACCTGGAGATGCTGGAAGCCGGGTTCACCAAGACCGCCATCGCCGTACAGGAGGCGGCGGCAAAAGAAGCCGAGGCCAGGTTGGAGCTGGCCATGGCCCGCCGGGCCGAGTGCGTAATCGCCGCGCCGTTCGCCGGAACCGTCACCCGGGTCTACGTGCGCCCGGGCGACATGGCCGCCGTCAAGGCGCCGCTCCTGGAAATTGCGGACTTCTCGTCGCTGGTCGTTCGCGCGGCCGTGCCGGAAGCCCATGCGGGCGCGGTTCGCGAAGGCATGCCGGCAAAGGTGCGCCTGGACTCCTTTCCGGGCAGGACTTTCCAAGCTGAAATATCAAGGATCTACCCCGAACTCGACCGCCGAATGCGCACTCGAACCGTCGAGCTGGCCGTTGCCTCCGACGCCGCGCTGTCCCCAGGAATGTTCGCGCGCGTGTCCCTGGCGACTGAGACCGCCACCGGCGCGGTCGTGGTTCCGCGCGAGGCCGTCCTGGTCACCCCGGCGGGCGGACGGATCGCCTTCGTCGTTGAGGAAGGCAAGGCCATGCAGCGCAAGGTGATCGTCGGCCTCGATGCCGGAGAAAAGGTGCAGATCCTCTCCGGCCTGAAAGCCGGGGAAAAGGTCGTGGTCCGCGGCAACGAGAAGCTCAAGGACGGAATGGCGGTGCGCGTCCCGGAAGGCGGCAAGGATCCTGCCGGCAAGGGTCCCGAGAAAGGATCGGACAAGGGACAGGGCAAGGCGCCCGCGGATATCCCTGCGGCTCCCGGTAAGGGGCAAGGCCTGTGAAACTGACTCGATACGCCGTCCGCAGGCGCCTCGGAACAGGCGCCATCACCGCCGCCCTGCTCGTCCTGGGCTCCTACGGCCTTTGGCGGCTGCCGGTTGATTTCCTTCCGGAAATCACCTACCCCATGATCAAGATCCATATCTGGTGGCGAGGGGCGACGCCCGAGGAGATAGACAAGAACATCGCCGATCCCATCGAGCGCCAGATGGCTACGGTAGACGGCCTGGATTACCTCGAATCGTCAACCATCGAGGGTATGTACACGCTGCTGGTCAATTTCAAGTACGACGTGAACGTGGACGTGGCCTACCAGGACGCCCTGGCGGCCATGGCCCGCGTGGCCCGCGAGCTGCCCAAGGACATCGAGCCGCCCGTCGTCATCAAGGCCGATCCGTCGCAGCTCCCCGTCGTGCAGATGACCGTCAGCAGCGAAACGTGGGATCTGGTGAAGCTGCGCACCTGGACGGACGAGTGGCTGCAGGACCAGCTCCTGGCCGTGCCGGGCGTGGCCGGCACCGAGATCGTAGGGGGGATCAAGCGGGAGATCCGCGTCCACCTGGACGCCGACGCCCTGGAGAAGCACGGCCTGGCCCTTGCGGACGTAATCAAACGGCTCCGGGAGGAAAACGTCGAGCAGTTCGGCGGCCGCGTGACGGCCGGTCCGAAGGAGATCATCGCCCGCGCGGTCGGCGAGTACCGCAGCCTGGACGAGATCCGAAGTATCGTCCTGGCCGGCAACGGCGAGGCCAAGCTGTACCTGCGCGACGTGGCCAGGGTCGAGGATGCCGGCGAAGAGGTGCGGGTCATAACCAGGCTCGGCGGCAACCCATGCGTGAAGCTGAGCGTGCTCAAGCAGGCCGACGCCAACGCCGTCGAGGTAGCCGACGCCGTCCTCAGGCGGATGGAAGAACTGCGCCCCGCGCTGCCGGAAGGAGTCAGCCTGGGCATGGTCGAGAACCAGGCGGAATATGTCAGATCGGCCATCGGCGGGGTGCGGAACGCGGCCGTGGAGGCGGCCGTGCTTCTGATCGTCATAGTCTACTTCTTCCTGGGATCCTGGCGGCAGGTCCTGGTGATGGTACTGGCCATCCCGCTGACTCTTATAATCAACTTCGGGATCATGAAACTGGCCGGCTTCTCCCTCAACATCTTTTCCCTCGGCGGACTGGTCGTGGCCATCGGCATCCTTCTGGACAACTCGATCGTGGTGATCGAAAACATCACCCGCCGCCGCCGGGAATGTCCGGACGAACCCGCAGCGGCCTCGGCCGAGGCGGCCATCGCCGAGGTCGGGCCGGCCGTGATCGCCGCGACGCTGTCATTCCTGGCCCTCTTCGTGCCTTTCCTGCTCGTGCCCGGACTGGTAAGCCTGCTCTTCCGCGAGCTGATCCTGGTCATTGCCGGCATCGTGCTGTTGAGCCTTGTCGTTGCGATCACGGTCACGCCCATGCTTTCCTCGATAATACTAGGAAAAGGGCAAGGTGCGGACGAGTCCCGGAAGGCCACGCGCTTCGAGCGCTTCTTCGACGCGGTGACCCGGGGCTACGGGTGGGCTCTCGAACGAATTCTGCACTGGCGGTGGATGGTCGTTTCCGCCTTCGTGGCGGTCCTGGCCGCCGCCGTGCTGCTCATGGGCCGCCTCGGCAGCGAATTTCTGCCGGAAATGGACGACGGCAGGATCCTCATCAAGGTCAAGCTGCCCACCGGTGCCGCCCTGGCCGAAACGGACAGGATCCTTCGCCGGGTGGAAGAGGCCATCGCCGGCGACGAGGACATCGAAAGCGTATTCACCCTCGCAGGGGGCAAGGTCTGGGGGCTCTACACCTACGAGATCGCCAACGAGGGCGAGGTGGACGTATACCTGAAGCCCCGCGGCAAGCGCAGGTCGAGCACGGACCAGTACATGGAGAAGATCCGCCCCGCCATAGCCAGGATCCCTGTGCCGGGCGGCAACGCCATGGTAAGGAAGATGCCCCTCAAGGGCATACGCCGCATAGGCGAGGCGGACATCGAAGTCAAGATCAAAGGACAGGACATCGGCGTCCTTTTCGACCTCGCCCGCAAGGCAGCCTCGGCGATGAACGGGCTGGCGTGTTTCACCAACGTCTATGTCTCCATGGACATGACCAAGCCCGAGTACCAGGTGCGCATAGACAGGACCAGGGCGGCCGAACTGGGCGTATCTGTCGCCGACGTAGCGGACGCTCTCCGCGCCCTGATAAGCGGGGCGGTGGCCACGCGCTACCGTGAGGGCGGCGAGTACTACAATATCCGCGTCATGATTCCGGAGAATCGGATGGCTTCGCGCCAGGATGTCGAGAATCTTCCCCTGACACGCTCAAAGGGGGGCTGCCTGCGGATCAGGGACGTGGCCGAAGTCCTCCCGGCCGTGGGGCCGGTGGAGATCGCCAGGGAGGACCAGGTCAAGCAGGTCATCGTACGCGGCGACGCCGCCGGAGTCAGCGTGGGCAAGGCGATGGCCGATCTGCAGGCCGCGCTCGCCGATATCGAACGCCCGGTCGGCTACGAATTCGCCTTCGGGGGCAAAGCCCAGCTGATGGCCGAGATGATGGGACCCATCTGGGCCATCTTGGGCTTCGCTCTCTTCTTCGCTTTCATAGTGCTTACGGTGCAGTTCGACAGCCTGAGCCTGCCAGCGCTGATCCTTGGAAGCGTGCCCTTCTGCCTGGCAGGGCTGGTCTTCGCCATGCTTTTCAGCGGGTTGCCGCTGGGCGCCACAGTGATAATCGGCGTCCTGGTTGTGGTGTCAGCTACGGTCAACGACGGAGTGCTGCTGCTGACCTTCGCCAACGAATTGAGGGATAAGGAAGCGCTTCCTCCGGCCGCCGCGGTCGTGAAGGCGGCCAAGATCAGGTTGCGCCCGCGGGTTATGACCACCGTCACTACCCTGATCGGTTTCCTCCCGCTGGCCCTGGCAATAGAGGAGGGCGGCGATATGCTCCAGCCGATGGCCGCCGGGGCCATCGGGGGGCTGCTGATGG
>CALKMO010000017.1 GCA_937991785.1 uncultured bacterium
CTGGAACCGCTGGGCTATAAACAGTGGAGCTTCGGGCGGCAGATAATCTGGCAGGAACTCTGCGTCATGCGCGCCGATGGGAAAGTGTTCGTTCAGCTCACCGACGGCGGCTACGCCAACCGCGACCCGGATTGGATGACCGGGCGGTAAACGAACGGCCGCCCGGTACATATGGTCGCCCGATTGCGAATATTATAGAGCAGTGGTTGCAACCAGATCTCCTTTCCTAACATGGTATCCTCCCATTTCGGTTTTTGTCGAAAGCCGTCGCTAGCGACTTCTATAGAGCTATATGTAGTGGTTGTGTTACCTCTGGACCGCTATATGTATATAACAGAATCTGAAAGCGCAAAAGTCAATGTGTATGAAGCCGCTCAATAATTTGCGAATTCCATGCACATTGCGGCGCACGTGGTGTACTCAGTGATGGGGACCCCCTATTTTTGGGGATAAGGATATTGTCTGTCTACAGGGTCGGGGATAAAATGAGAGTATGATGGAAAAGATTCCCGATATGAGTTTCGGCAAGATTGCGGTCTCAAGGGGATTCTGCACCCAAGACCAGCTTGAGGATGCCCTGAAGACCCTCCAGAAGGTTCTGGAGCTTGGCATTCCCGAGCGGCTTGGGACGATCATGGTCAAAAAGGGGTATCTGAAGCAGGAGCAGGTCAAGGAAATACTGAAGATCCAGGGGCAGGGAAGTTCGGTCAAGATCGCCGGATACGAAATTCTCGAGAAAGTAGGACAGGGCGGCATGGGCGCGGTGTATCGCGCCAAGCAGCTCAGCCTCGACCGGATCGTCGCGCTGAAGGTACTGGTCCCGAGCCTGGCGCAGGACCCGTCATACATAGAGAGATTCTTCCGCGAGGCGCGTGCGGCGAGCCGCCTGGTGCACCCGAATATCGTTTACGCCTACGACGTGGGCCAATCCGGACCGTATTACTATCTTGCGATGGAGTTCGTGGACGGCGAGACGGTGCTGGAAATAATCAAGAGGGAAGGCCCGATACCCGAGAAGCGCGCGCTGAGGATAGCCGCGCAGGTCGCCAATGCTCTGGATTGCGCCTACAAGGCCGGCATGGTGCACCGCGACATCAAGCCCGACAATATAATGGTAACGCGCAAGGACGAGGCGAAGCTGTGCGACCTGGGGCTGGCAAAGAGGGCCGATACAGGGAGCAAGACGGGCGTCGGCCTGGCCGTAGGAACCCCTCATTATATTTCCCCGGAGCAGGCGCAGGGGCGCCAGGACGTCGACGTGCGTTCCGACATCTACTCGCTGGGCGCTTCGCTCTATCACATGCTTACTGGGCAGCCCCTCTTTTCCGGACCGTCGTCCGCCGTCATCATGACGCACCATTTGTCAAGCGAAGCCCCCCCGCCCAGGAGCATCCGTCCGGAGATATCCGAGGGGGCTTGCCGGCTGCTGGAAAAAATGCTGGCCAAGGATCCCGATGACCGGTACCAGACGCCCGCCGACCTGATCGCCGACCTGGATTGCGTCTCCCGCGGCAGGGCGCCGAAGATGGTTCTGCCTCCGGGCAGGAAGAGCAGCGTCCAGAGGATGTCGCGCGGTCCCGGCGGCACGGAACGCCACAGGCCGGTAGGGGGAGGCATAACGACCCGCGAACGCGACCGCGTAAGGACTCCATCCAAGACGGCGGAAGCCGTAGCCCGCGACCAGAAGGTTCCCCTGATCGTTGCCGGAGCCATCGCGGGTCTGGCGATCGCCGGAGTGCTTGGCTACGTCGTCTCAAGCGACGACTCACCCCGCAAGAAACCCGTCGGCACCAAGCCGCCCGATTCCAAGCCCTTGGATCCTCCCCCGAAGGATGCGCCCAAGGATATCCAGAAGAAAATCGCGACGCCGGACATCTCGGCGCCGTCGAAGCCGCCGCCGGACGCCGCCGCGGAAGCCTCACCGGGCGAGGCCATATACAGGAAGGCGGAGGAGCTGGCGTCGAGATCCCAGCGCGACTACGAGCAGATACGAAGGCTTCTGTGGCAGGCCAGGGTGAACGCCGGGCCCGACATCGAAAGGAAGACGGACGACCTGTGGGCCAGGCTCCTGCCGGACTGCCGAAGGGAGGCCGAGGAAGAGATCGCCCGCCGCTCGGCGGATCTTCCAAACCTTCTTGCCCGCGACGATTATCTCGGCGCCTCCAGGCTTTTTTCGCAGACACCCGGGGGGTTCCCGAAGAGGCTGCTGGTCAAAGAGACGTCCGGCGCCGTCGAAGAGAAGCGCAAGGAGGTCGAGCCCGTCGTAATCTCGGCGTTCAAGGAATATGCGAAGCGCAGGTTGGCGCCACTGGAGAATTCCTTCGACCTGGAATCGCTGCGCAAGGCGAGGGCCGAGTATCAGAAGTCGACCGCGAGTCCCTTCGAGGCCATCTCGTCCGAATGCAACGAGGCGGTCTCGCGCATCGGCGAAACGATCGAGACGATCGAGCGGGTAAACGCCCTGATAAACCCGGCGTTTCTGGTAGTGTGGGACTCCATATGCAAGAACGCCCACGACCGGCGGACGGGCGACGCCGTGCGTGCGTGCGAAGCCGCCGTTTCGGATCCGAACCTGGCGTCTTACAAGTCGGAATTCTCGCGCTTCAGGCGCGACCTGCAGGAGTACATGAGGGCGTGGGGGAGGGCCAGGGATAACCTTTCCAAGAAGGTCGGATCTGGCGAACAAGTGATGCTGACCAGGCAGGGTACGAACCGGCGTTACCCGTGCCTGATCCTTGGCCTCTTGCCGCAGAACGACGGCGTCCGCGCGCGCCAAGAACCTTCCGGACAGGAGTTCGATTGCAAATTCAGGGATATGGCTCTGGAGGACGTAATGGATCTCTCCGTCGCGGAAACCGACAAGGACAAGGGGTCCTACCTTCTGAACGCCATGCTGGTTCTCAGGCGGGAGGAGGAAGCATTCCCGCGGGCGCTCGGCGCCCTGCGGCACCTGGCGACGCACCCGTCCCTGGGCCGCGACGCGAAGGAGTACGCATACCTAGTGGAACTCGAGGCCGAGCGGCTCGTAAGGGACTGGGCCAAGGAATTCGGCGAATTCCGCGCGGCGAAAGATCCGAAGCAGAAGGCGGCCAAAGCCGAGGCGGTCGAGCGTCTCACAAAGAAACTCAAATCGTTTTACCAGGGCACGGTGGCATATAGGAAGGTATCGCGCTGAGGATTCGGGCGGAGGTGAGATATGAAACGCTACGACGAGTCGGCCGGCCCCTGCGCAGGCTCGATGTCGCTCGGGAACGCATTGCGGACGCTCTGGATTTTCGCAGGATGGCGTCCGCTCGCCGCCATCGCGCTCTTTGCGGCCGCCTCCTCAGCGGCGTGCGGCGCATCGGGAGGAGAGACGGGGCTGCCCAAGCTGAGCGATGTGGAGGAGGAGCTGAAGGCCTGGCGTGAGGCGGAGGCCGGAAAGGCGCCGCGGGAACCGGCCAAACAACCCGAGGCGAAACAACCGGACGCGAAGCCGCCGGATGCAAGGCCTTCGGATTCCAGACGCCCCGAGACAAAGGCGCCCGACGCGAAACCGCCGGAGCAGAAGCCGGAGCCCCCTCCGCGCGAAGTGAATCCCCAGGAGATCGCCCAGGCCTACAAGCGCGTCCAACCCATCGTCGGCGACCTGACTTCCCGCGCGTACGCCGCCTTGGACCTCAGGGCGAAAAAGCTCACGAACATGTTCGAGCGCGGCATATACCTGTATATGTCGCAACGCTACGCGGAGGCCTATCAGCATTTTCAGGAAAGGGTCAAGCGGGACAACTCCAGTTCGAACCGCTCCAGGGACGGCAATAATCCGAACGTCTCGGGACAAACCGACATATGGCTGGCCAAGCTTTCGACGCTCGTCAACCCGACGGACGAGCGGACGTTCGGCTACTGGCTCGACTGCGCCAACAAGATCCGGGTGGACAAGCTGGAGGTCGAATACTACACGCAGAAGTGGCGCCCGTACTGGGTGAAGTTCGCGAAGGAATACCCTGCGGCGCTTGCCAGGGCGAGGACGGACCCGGACGAGCTCTGGAACCTTATCGAGGCATTCTACGCGATGGAGGAGTACGAGAGGAACCATCCTACTCCGCACGCGATATGGCGGCTGCAGCACCTGGCGGAGATGCATCACTGTTTCCCCGACCACCCGAAGGTCGCCGACGGCACATGCGACGACCGTCTCACGGAGACCATGTCATTCCTGTACCTGGATCAGGACGCCGCCGACATAGCCAGGGAGTTCATCGCGAAGCGGCCCGAGAACCGCATGGTCAAGTCGGGCGAAATGCCTTGGCGGTTGTGCGGCTACCTGCAGGGGGCCGGCAAATACGAGGAGGCTATCGAAAAGCTCAGGGAATTCCAGAGGGGATACCCGAAACACTGGGCCAACCAGACCAGGCGCCATCTCAATCTCGTCCTGCCTCCTATGGCGCAGGAGAAGCTCGACCAGTGCATCAGGCGTACAGGACAGAGATGATCGTACGTCGAGGTGTCCGCCGTGTCCGCCCCGTCCGGCGCGGCGCGTATCCGCAACCGCGGCGATGCCGAAATGTGTTCGCTATGATCGCGAATTCTCAAGGGCGGGTTTGAAATCCGTCCCTGCCGCGCGCCGGGCGATATCCGGCGAGTGTTCGGCCGGATGCGACAAACGATCGCGACCGGCATCGAGCGTTCCGCGCGATCCTTCGATGGCGAAAATCCGCGGTCGGCTATATGTTGCGCCGGCGGCGCGCCGGATGGAGAGGGCAAGTACCATGGGCGGATCGCGAAAGGGGCCGAGCGGCGGGTCTGTACCGGCCGCCGCTTGCGTCGCGGCGGTGACCGCCGCGAGGTGGATAATCGTCGCCGCGCTGCCGGCGGGCGCCGCGGCGGCGGCAGAGGATGATCCGAAAAATCCGTTCGGAACGGACCGGGCGGAACGGGCCGACGCTAGGCCCGGACGCATCGAGCTGTCCGACGGCAATACGATCCGGGGCGCGGTCTGGATGACCCGAGGGAGTACGTTGGAAATATTCGAAGACGCGAAAAATCTCCGGCACGAGATGAAATTTTCAGATGTGGCCAGGATCGAAAACGCCGTGGAAGAGGAGAAGATAATATGGGAATGGAGGTTCAAGGAAGGAGGCAGCGACGAAAAGATCTTCACCGGGCGGACCTGCGCGTATCGCAGATACTCGACCGTTGTGACGAAGACCGACGGCACGACGGTGAAGGGGCACATGAGAGGTACGGTCATCTATATTGATGCTCCGGAAGGCCGCCACAAGTATTTCCTCCGACAGGACCATCGCAGCGAGTGGGGAGGGAAGATGTCGGATCTGGTTTACGTTAAGGCCGTGGTCTTGGTGACCGACCGCCTGGGAAGCGATACCCGGCAGGATCGCCGCTCTGATTCCGGGCAGGGGGACGCCGGCGCTGAGAAGTCGGCCGAACCCGGCGCTCGTATCGCTCCGGGTGCGGGAGCCGTAGAGTCGCGCGGGGACGGGACGGGCAAGGCGACCGAATCCGGCGGCGCCGGCCGGGATCGGCCCGGAACCAACGCCGAGGGGAAAGCGCCTAACGGGGAGAGACGGAGAAATGGGACGGGGTCGGAGGAGATCGAGCCTTGATAGGCGGAGCCGGAAAAGATTGAATCGGATGGGGCGGGCTGGAGGGGACTGGGCTGGGGATGAAGACGAATCGTGGATCTTGAGCGGCAACGCGAAACGACCGGGCCTGGGATGCATGGAATGCAGAGGGCAGGGGCGGCGAAGGCGAAGGACGCTGGCGAAAAATGACGGACGTAAAGAAAAAAGGTCGGAAGCAGATCGAACGGGAGATGAGAGAGGAGACGGCGCGGAGGCTCGCCTTCATCGGCACGCTCGCTTCCGGACTGGCCCATGAGATACGCAGCCCGCTTAACTCGCTGCGCCTCAATGTGGATCTCCTCGCCGAGGACCTCGATGCAGTCGCACCGGAACACAGGGAGGATTTTGCGCGCAGGCTCCGCATGATGAGCAAGGAAATAGAGGGCCTGCAAAAGCTGCTGACCGAGTTCTTGTCGTTCGCGCGCCCGCCGAAGATGCAGATAATCCCGGCCGATCTGAACAGAGTGATAGATGAAGTGTTGGAGCTGGAGGAGACATCGCTGAAGCAGGCGGATATAGAGGTAGTGCGCGATTATCAGCGCGACCTATATCCGGTATTGCTCGACCCGCACCAGTTCGGCCGCGGAATTATCCTCAACCTGTTGTCCAACGCGCGAGACGCGATAGGCGCCCACGGCACCATCGCTATACGGACTAGGGAAACGGAAGACCACATCGAGGTGCGGGTGGAGGATAACGGCGGCGGCATAGCTCCCGAAAACGAGCAGCGGATCTTCGAGGCCTTTTTCAGCACGAAGGAACACGGCACTGGGCTTGGCCTGGCCATAGCGCGCAGGATAGCGCACGAACACGAGGGCGATCTGCTCTTCGAGAACAGACCCGGCAAAGGCGCCGCCTTCATAGTGAGGCTGCCCAAGAGCAAGATACTTGACTACCGTACCGACGAGGACGAGACCGGGCGAGCGGCGAAAGGCCCGAAAAGCCTTGGGTGATCGTTTCGGAACTGTCCTGCGCACGCGCAGTCAGCATCCCCCGCGCCCGCCGCTCAAGGCGGTCTCTCCGGGTTCGCCGCCGCCATGCAAGGCGAATCGAGCCGCCATTCCCGCCGGGATGGCGCACTGAGCGCGGCTTTCGCGACACGGAAAGGCGCTGCAAGGAAGGAGCAATTTCCTTGGATAGCAAAGATAGAATCGCCATTGTATCGAGGGGGCCTTCCGGACGCGCCAGGACGCGGGATTTCGAAGACGCCCTGGCCTCGGCGCTTCGCGACCGCGGCTATCGCGTCTTAATAGTGCCCCACATTTACTGGATGAGACGCGGGGACGCCGCGGCCGAAATACTGTCTGCTATAAACGGGAGATGCGCCATGGCTTCATGGCTTTATCCCAGGGCGGCGGAATGGACGTTGAGGTTTCTTGTCGGCCATCCCTATCCTGCCGGAGCAGGAGATTGGATCTTTTTCAACCTATCCGATTTTTGCTCCGCAGAGGAATGCGTCGCGGTCATGTCTGCTTCTCTCGGCGACCCGACGTCGGGGGCCGCGGCGGGGATCGAGGAAATAGGCGGACATCCGCGCGAACGCTGGTACCCCGTTATTGACGGTTCGCGCTGCGCGTCGTGCGGAAAGTGCATGGAGTTCTGCCTGTTCGAAGTGTACGGGCGCGAGGGCGGCGTCGTTCGGGTTGAGCGGCCTGATTCCTGCAAGCCGGGCTGCCCTGCTTGCGCCAGGGTGTGCCCGGAGAAAGCTATAATGTTCCCGGAATCCCCAGACGCCGCCATCGCCGGGGCGGATGCATTCGGTGCGGGGCCGGGCGCGGTTGCGAGCCCCGGCCCCCGGCGTCCGGTAAAGGCCGGGGGCGATCCCGGACGCGAACCGCCCGTAGTAACGGACGCAGAAACCGGGCGGCGCCGCCGAGGCGGAAGCGTAAAGACCGATAAGAAGCCTCGAGGAAAAGCCGGTCCGGCAAGCGATGGCCGCCGCGGAGATCTCGACGACCTCATAAAAGCACTGGATGAGCTCGATGTCTGACCGACCGAAGCGAGGATTCACTATCGTTCTGACCGCCGACAGGTCGCTGATGGCGGGATATCGCGTCCTATTCGAAGGGATGATGTTGTGCAGCGGCACGACGGCTATATCGCCTTCCATAGCGCGGGCGATGCTAGCCCCGCCGGTCCGCTCCGAATCGCTGAGGGCGATCCAGGCTCCGATGGGCCTCCGGCGCGTGGAGGCGGCCCTGGCGGCAGGCGGGTTCGATCCCGCGGAAGTCGCCGTCGTAGCGCCGGAAAACCTGTCAGCTGCGATCGGCCCCGACACCCGCATCGTAGGGGTTTCTTCCGGCGATCCGCTCGGCTTGGGGATGAACAGCACGACCATGGCGGGATTGATGGGCGGAGAGCCGTACACTTCAGCATGGTTCCGCGCCCTGATCGGTACGTTGTCCGGGCTGAAGGAAGCCGGCGGATTCAAGTTCGAGGCGGTCCTCGGCGGACCGGGCGCGTGGCAGGTCGTGCCGGAATCCAATGGCGCCGCTTCCCCTATCCGAGGTATAGATCGGGCTATCGTCGGGTATTGCGAGGACCGGATATGCGGACTATTTCGCGACATCGTTAGGGGGATACGAGGCGGGTTTGCCGTAGCGTGCGAAGGCCCCGCGGCCGATGCCATACCGCCAGCGCGCGGAGCGACCACGATGGGGATAGTTGAAACAAGCCGCGGGTGCGGATTGGGATGCGGGTTCTGCGCCGTCGGGCGTGCGCCGATGCTCCACGTGCCTCGCGCTACGATATTGGCGGATGTGGGCGTCAACGTCGGAGCGGGCGTCCGCAACATATCGCTGGCGGGCGAGGACCTGTTCCGCTACGGTTCGCGCGGCGCGGCCGATGTTCGGCCGGCCGAGGTGCTGGGATTGCTCCGCGGCATGCGCGGCGTTCCCGGCGTGCGCCTCATACAGGCGGACCACGCGAACGTATCCTCGATATCGCGGTTTTCGACGGATGAGCTGCGCGAGGTCCGGCGGCTGCTGGCCGGTGATACCGGGTGCGGTTTCGTCTGGCTGAACGTCGGCGTGGAGACGGCGGCGGGCGAACTGCTGGAGGCCGCCGGCGGGGGCCCGAAGATGCGTCCGTTCGGGGCTTTCGAGTGGGCGGACGCCGCTCGCGCGCAGGTCGTTCGTCTGATCGAGGCGGGATTTTTCCCCCTTGTAAGCCTCGTGGTGGGTCTGCCGGGCGAGGAGGAAGGGCACGTTAGGAGGACGATCGAGTGGGTCGAGGGCCTGCGCCGGCATCGGCTGGCGGTTTTCCCCATGTTCCGTGCGCCGATACGCGCCGGCGACCGGGGGTTTTCCGCTGGGGACATGACGGAACGTCACCGGGAGCTTTTCGCGAAATGCTACGAAATCAATTTCAGGTGGATCCCGCAGCTCGCAGCCGACAACCAAGCGGCGGCCGGCGTTGGCAGGCTGCGGCGGGCCATGCTGCAGGCTGCCGGTCGGTTCGGAATGCTGAGATGGAGGAGGATACTCCGCCGATTGGCCGGCGGCACAGGTCCCTGATAAGCCTCGAGTCCCCTGTTTTCTTTTGAAGCGGGAGGCAATCCATGACGGAAGCCTCCAAAATTCTTTCGGAAGCTGCGCGTGCCCTGCGCGAGGCGCGCGAGGCGCTGCTGGCGATGAGGACTCCGGAAGGCGTGTGGTTCGGGGAGCTTTCCTCGTCCGCCTTGGCCACAGCTACGGCGGTCAGCGCCCTTTCCATGGCGCGTTTCGGACCGGTCGCCGACAGGGGCGGGGGATCATACGGAGGGGGGGCGCATCGCGGCGGGGAGGAAGGCGATGCCGGATACGGTCCGCCCGGGCGGCGCGCGGTTCTGGCCGGTGCAAGCTACGGCACCGGCTCTAATGAAGGCAGCGATCCTTACGGCGAACTGATAGCGAGGGGCTTGCAGTGGCTATACGATCACCGCAACCCGGACGGCGGCTACGGGGATACGCCGGACAGCCCGAGCAATTTGCCTACGACTATGCTCGTCTTGGCGGCTTTCGCCTTGGCGAGAGGCGGCGAAGGCAGGGGACGTGAAGCAAGGAGATATAGCGAGGCGGTCGAGGCGGCCGAGGCCTATGTGTCGCGGGCGGCGGGGGATACTGTCGAGAAGCGCGCGAAAGCCCTCTCCGAAATGTACGCTCCGGACAGAACATTCGCCGCCCCGATAATATGCAACTTGGCGTTGGCAGGGCTGATGAGATGGGAAATGGTGCCGGACCTTCCCTTTGAGCTGGCAGCCCTGCCTTCGAATCTTTTCCGATTCCTGCGGCTCCATGTAGTTAGCTACGCTATGCCGGCGCTGATAGCCATCGGCCGGCTCGTCGCAGTGCGCAAGGGAAACCGGGGGACGTTCCGGAGCGTTGCCGGCGACGCGGCCTTCGCCATCGCCATGCGGAAACTGGAGGCGATACAGCCTGAGTCCGGCGGGTTCCTGGAGGCCGTTCCGCTCACGGCGTTCGTGACCATGAGCCTTATCGGGCTCGGTCTCGTTTCGTGCCCGGTCGCGCGCAAGGGTCTGGATTTCCTGCGGAAATCTGCCAGGGCCGACGGAAGCTGGCCGGTTGACAGCAATCTGTCGGTATGGGTCACGACCGAAGCCGTAGAAGCTCTGTCGCCCGCAGGCGCATACGATGGCCCTGAAGGCGAAAAACTCATGCGGTGGCTTCTTGACCGACAGGCAGCCGGCAGGCATCCCTACACCGGCGCGATGCCGGGCGGTTGGGGCTGGACGCATCTTCCCGGCGGAGTGCCCGATGCGGACGACACGGCCGGCGCCCTGCTGGCGCTGGCCGCCCTGTTCAGGTCCGGCGGCATGGGGCGGACGGCGGATACGACAGGCTACGCCGATGGCGTATCGCACAACCGCCCGGCCATCGCTGCGTCTCTCCCGGAATGGGTGGCCTCGGAACTTACGCCGGCGGCAAGCCGGAAAGCCGCAGCGTATTCGATCGGAAGTCAGGCGACGGGTTCCCAAATGCGGACCGCACCGGAATGCGCCGGGCATAGTTACAACATGAAGATTGCGGCTGCGGCACGCTCAGGAATCAAATGGCTGATGAACCTCCGGAATTCGGACGGCGGCTGGCCGACGTTCTGCCGCGGGTGGGGCAACCTTCCATTCGACAGGAGCGCCCCGGATCTGACGGCGCACGTCCTGCGCGCCTTGGCGGCATGGAAGGCGATCTTCGAAGAAGCACCGGAGTTGAGATCGCTGTCTCGAAGCTTCAGCCTCGAGGCGGCGATTTCGCCTGGATGCATGTACCTGCGCCGGACGCAACGATCCGACGGATCCTGGCATCCGCTATGGTTCGGGAACCAGCACACTCCGGACATGTCGAACCCGGTCATAGGCACCGCCAGGGTTCTCGCGGCTTACGTCGCGCTTGGCGATACCGCGGAAAAGCGAATCGGCGCCGACGCGATCAAAAAAGGGCTCGAATATCTGCTGTCATGTCGGAATCCGGACGGAGGATGGGGTGGCGGTCTTGGCGCGCCTTCGACGATGGAGGAGACCGCGTTGGCGGTCGGAGCTCTGGCCGTATGCATCGGAACGATGGCTGGATGCATCGGCGCGGAACCGGTCTTGCGCGAGTGCATGGCTGGCGCGCGGTTCCTGGCGAGAGGAGTCCGCGAAGGAACTATTTTCAAACCGGCCCCTATAGGGCTTTATTTCGCCAGGCTGTGGTATTCCGAACGGGCCTACCCGGTCATCTGGACCGTCGGCGCGCTCGGCAGATTTTTCCGAGCGGCCGCCGGACGGCTTCCTCCGCCTTGAGTTTCGTAGCGGTCCGATCGCGATACGGCTGAGCCGCTCGCGTCGCCGAGCCGGCCTAGTCCGCCGCACCGGAGAGAGGAACTACTTCGCAGCCTCGCAAGACGCCGGCCTTGAAGGCGGATTGCCTCCGGCAGTCCGATGCTCCACACTCCGGCCGCAGCGACTTTGGAATGGTTCCGCCGTGCGCCTCAGTGCGCGCGATAACCTTGTAAGCGCGTCTCCTATCGTTTATAGTGAGCGCGGACGGGATGGGGCCGGGAGACGTCATGCCCTCCACCGATATCAAATGCATACCGCCGGAAGCTTCGTTGCGGCGCGTCATTCGCGAGGCGGGGATGGCTTTCGCGGCCCGCATGGATCGTTCTATGTCGCCCGGTCGGGAGACACTCGAAGCCGCCGCTCGCGACATCCTCCGGCGGCTGGGGCTCCCGAGCCTGTACCTCGGCTTCGCCATGGTCGCGGTTGACAACGGCTTTTGGCGCGAACGCGTCGCCGCAGTGCCGTTCGAGCGGCGGCTTTTAATGTTGCCGCACTGTCTAAGGGATCTTAACGGATGCTTGGGCGAATACGACGAGGAAGGTCTTGCCTGCGCCGGCTGCGGTAAATGTTCGATATCGGAGCTTAAGGTCGAAGCCGAGAGACTTGGGTACGAGGTCATCGTGGCCGAGGGCACGCCGGCCGTCGTCCGAGCGATACTGGACGGCCGGGCCGACGCCGTTCTGGGCGTCGCATGCCTCGACTCGCTCGAAAAAGCGTTCGCCCGCATCTCGGCCCTCGGCATCCCTCACATGGCGGTGCCGCTTCTACGCGACGGATGCAAGGACACGGCCGCGGAACTAGACCTGATCCGGGAACTGATGGCGGCGAGGAACGGTTCCGCCGCATCTCCTGTGCGCGCCTACGTTCCGCTGCTGCGAATGGCGGCCGGGATGTTCGAGGAAGGGCGCCTGCGAAGCCTCCTCGAACCGGTCCTGTCCTCTGGCGCGTCCCTCCGGCGCGAGCGCGAAGGCCCGGACGCTCTCTCCGACGTCGAGCGCGTCGCCCTGGACTGGCTGGCGACCGGCGGCAAGCGGTTCCGTCCGTTCATAACGCTGGCAGCCTGCGCCGCCAGAAAAGGCTCCGCGGCGATGCCGCTATCAGCCGACCCATGGTCCGAATTCTCTCCGGATGAGATGCGCGTCGCCGCTGCCATCGAGGCGATGCACAAGGCTTCGCTGGTGCACGACGACATCGAAGACGGTGACGCAGAACGCTATGGCATCGGTACGATCCACGAACGCTGCGGGATGCCGCGGGCGATCAACGTCGGAGACTACCTTATCGGTCTGGGCTACCGTTTGGTGGCGCTCGGCCGCAACAGGTTCGGCGGCGAACGAGCGGCGGAAATGATAGCCGCGCTGTCCGATGCCCACGTGAAACTGGCGCGAGGCCAGGGTGCGGAGTTGGCCTTGCGTTCGCGCCGGCCGTCGGAATGGACGCCGAAAACGCTGCAGGAAATATACGCTCTGAAGACGGCGCCGGCTTTCGAGGCTGCCCTGAGGGTCGGCATCCTGATGGCCGGGAACGACTCCGAATACCGAGAGGCGGCGCGCGCCTTCAGCAAATATCTGGGCGTAGGCTACCAGATTATGAATGACCTCGAAGATTGGAAGGCGGCTCCGGCACGCGGCGGACCTGGCGGTTTCGCTTCTCCCCGCCAAGCGCGGAAGCCCGAGGCCGCGGCGGCGGCCCTGCATGCCTCCGGCAGGGCCGCGTCCCGACGGCGCGCCGAACCGACGATATTGAGCGCATTGGCCATGGCATCGTTGTCGGAATCCGAGGCGGCCGAATTCGCCGGAATCGGGGACGGCGACGCGCCTTCGGAAGAGAAGCGCGCCGCCATCATAACCGTTTACGAAAGGCTCGGCATATTCGATACGGCCGAAAAGATGGTGGCGGCCTGCCGCGAAAGGGCTTCGATCGAGGCCATGCGCGTTGAGCACAAGGCCCTGCGCGAACTTCTGCTTATGATAGTCGGGACAGTCTTGTGACCGGCGGTGTCGGACCGGGATTAAACCGCGTCGCTCACTCTCCTCGCGTCCCTGCCCGGCCCGACGCGACGGCGCCTGCGGAAGCCGATGCCCGGCGCCGACGAAGGGAGAATTTTTAATTCCGGCCGGCAGCTCCGAAGGAACCGCTCTCACAGAGGAAAAAGATCTCGGGGCTCTTCCGGTAGATTAAGGTAAGTATTCCGCAAGAGGAAGAAGGCGGACCAGAAGGTTGGAGGAAGGGTGGCGAATGATGTCGAACGCCGCTGCGGGAAGAGCGATGATGCTACTGGAAGAGGCCGTATCCCGCGGAGCTAGGCTGCTGCCCGGATCCTTTCGCCGGCGATGCGCCGGCTTTATTGAAAGCATGATGCGGCCGGACGGAGGATTCGCCGGAAGGGCGGGGGTGTCGGACATCTATTATTCAAGCTTCGCTTTCCGCTCCGCTAGGCTTTTGGGCATCAAAGGCGAGGCCTTCTCAAACAAGGCTTCCGGATACATTCGTTCGGCTATACGCCTTGGGGAAGCGGCGGGTTGGAAAGACTGGAGCACCGTCGAATTGTACTCCCTGCTGGCCGCTGCAGCCGCCCTCGACACGGCGGCGGAAGGGCCGGGCTCCGGCCAGGGAGCCGGCCGGAAGACGAGAGACAAGAAGCTAGGCGCGGCGGAATCCTGCCGCGGACGGAGCGCCAGGAGAGCTCGGGGTTCCCTGTATGATCGGCTCCGGGAGACGATCTTGGATAAACTCCTGGAAATGCGCGCCGCTGGGGGCGGCTTCGCCGACAGGCCCGGAAGTTCTCCAAGCCTATACCATACGTTCCTGGCGGTTAATGCCTTCCGTCTGCTTGGTGTCGTTCCGCCTTACATGGATGAGGCCGCGGATTTCGTCCTGAGATGCGCGCGTCCGGATGGCGGCTTTTCCGACGCTCCCCCCGCAGGATGCGAAGCGGACGCTTCGGCGGCGGACGGCC